>QHSM01000598.1 GCA_003221595.1 Candidatus Rokuibacteriota bacterium
GCGTATTCCGCCTCGTCGCCGGTGCTGATGATCGCCGGACAGATCCCGCGTAACCAGATCGGCAAGCAGATCGGCGTCCTGCACGAGCTCGACAACCAGCTCGACGCGCTCGCCGGGTCCACCAAGTGGCGCCAGAGCATCATGCAGGTCGCCGACGCGCCGCGCATCGTCCACGAGGCCTTCGGCCAGCTCCGGAGCGGGCGGCCGCGTCCCGTGGCCATCGACATGCCGTGGGACACGATGGAAGAGGAAGTCGACGTCACGCTGGGCGCGGTCGCGGCGCATCCGCCGCGCGCCGCGGCGCCGGCCGCCGACATCGACCGCGCGGCCGAAGCGCTCCTGCGCGCGCCGCGTGTCGCGATCTACGCGGGCGGCGGCGTCCATCTCTCGGGCGCTCACGAGGCGCTCGCGGCCGTCGCCGAGTTCCTGCAGGCCGGCGTGGTCGCGACGGCGGAGGGCAAGGGCGCGGTCAGCGACGCCAGCGATATCTCGCTGGGCGCCGGGCTCTTCCCGAAGAGCCCCCTGCGCCGCTACCTCGACGCGGCCGACGTCGTGCTCGCCGTCGGCACCCGCTGCGCCATCGCCGGGTTCCCGGCCGAGCAGCAGGTCATCCAGATCGACGCCGACGGCGCGGAGATCGGCCGCAACCACAAGAAGACCACCGGGCTCGTCGGCGACGCGAAGGCCACGCTCGAGCGGCTGCTGGAGCGCCTCCGCGCGGGCGGCAAGCCCCGCGCCTCGCAGAAGGCGGAGCGCGACGCGCTGCGCACCGAGGTCGGCGCCTTCATGACGCAGGAGCCGAACTCGTCGATCCTCCGGTCGCTGCGCCAGGGCATCCCCGAGGACGCGGTCGTCATCGCCGGCATGACCCAGATGGGCTACTTCTCGCGGCCGTTCTTCCCGGTGTATCGCCCGCGGACCTACATCAACTCGTCGTACTCCGGCAATCTCGGCTTCGAGTACCCGACCGCGCTCGGCGCCAAGGTCGCGGTCCCCGGTAAGCCGGTCGTCATGATCGCGGGTGACGGCGGCTTCCTCTATTACGCGCAGGAGATGTCGACGGCGGTGCAGCAGGGCATCAACGTCGTGGCCGTCGTGTTCAACGACAACGCCTACGGCAACGTCGCCCGCGACCTCGACGAGCACTGGGGCGGCAAGTTCGCGGCCGAGCTGCACAACCCCGACTTCGTCCGTCTCGCCGAGGCCTACGGCGCGGTGGGCCGGCGCGCGAAGGAGCCGAGCGAGGTGGGCAAGCTCGTGGCCGACGCGATCCAGATGGACCGGCCCGCGCTGATCGAGGTGCCGGTGGGGCGGATGGCCCGGCCGGTGTTCTTCTCGCCGCTCAAGACGCTGCCGCGGTACCAGCACTGAGCGCAGTGCGCGCCGCCGGCGGTCGCGGGGCTGGGGCCCCGCCCGCCGAGGCGAGCCTATGAAGGAAGGCAGTGCGAGCCGCAGGTCGTCGCGGGGCTGGGGCCCCGCCGACCGAGGCGAGCCTATGAAGAAGGAGAGCGCGATGGAATTCGAGTACTCGAAGAAGACCAGGATGTACATGGAGCAGCTCGCCGACTTCATGACCAAGTACATCTATCCGAACGAGAAGGTCTTCCACGACCAGCTCGACGCGGCTTCGACCCGGTGGCAAGTTCCTCCGATCATGGAGGAGCTGAAGGCGCACGCGCGCGAGCGCGGCCTCTGGAACCTCTTCCTGCCGGAGAGCGAGCGCGGCGCCGGGCTCACCAACCTCGAGTACGCCCCGCTCTGCGAGATCATGGGCCGCTCGCCCATCGCCCCCGAGGCGTTCAATTGCTCGGCGCCCGACACCGGCAACATGGAGACGATCGAGCGCTACGGCTCCGAGGCCCAGAAGAAGCAGTGGCTCGCGCCGCTGCTCGAAGGCAAGATCCGCTCGGCGTTCGTGATGACCGAGCCCAAGGTGGCCTCGTCGGACGCCACGAACATCGAGTCGTCGATCATCCGCGACGGTGATTCCTACGTCATCAACGGCCACAAGTGGTGGACCTCGGGCATCGGCGACCCGCGCTGCAGGATCCTCATCTTCATGGGCAAGACCGACGCGAAGAATCCCGACCGCTACAAGCAGCAGTCGATGATCCTGGTGGAGCGCGACACGCCCGGCATCAAGGTGGCCCGCATGCTGACCGTGTTCGGCTACGACGACGCCCCCCACGGCCACGGTGAAGTCCTCTTCGAGAACGTCCGGGTGCCGGCCTCCAACATCCTGCTGGGCGAGGGGCGCGGCTTCGAGATCGCCCAGGGGCGCCTCGGCCCGGGCCGCATCCACCACTGCATGCGCCAGATCGGCGTCGCCGAGCGCGCGCTCGAGCTCATGTGCAAGCGCTCGCAGAACCGCGTGGTGTTCGGCAAGCGACTGGCCGAGAACGACATCACGCTCGAGCGCATCGCCCAGTCGCGCATCGAGATCGACCAGGCGCGGCTGCTCGTGCTGCACGCGGCCTACATGATGGACACCGTCGGCAACAAGGCCGCCAAGCAGGCGATCGCCGAGATCAAGGTGGCCGTGCCCAACATGACGCTGCAGGTCGTCGAGCGCGCCATGCAGCTCCACGGCGGCGGCGGCGTGAGCCAGGAATTCCCGCTGGCCTCGATGTGGGCCCACTCGCGGACGCTCCGCTTCGCCGACGGGCC
>QHSM01000599.1 GCA_003221595.1 Candidatus Rokuibacteriota bacterium
CGTCATGGTCATGATGGTCATTCGCTCCTCGTCTCTGGGGCGTCGTCGTTCTCATCGGTCGCGACCAGCGCCAGCACCACCGCGTCGGGAAGGACGCGAACCCCGTCCACCGAGACGTGCGGAAGCCCCATCGCAATGGCGCCGCGAACCGACAGCTGGAACGCCTCGCGCACAGCGAGCTTGATCCCGAGTTCGCTGTGGTCCTCGAGCATCACCTTCGTTTCCATGCGGACGACTCGAGCCGAAACCGGAGCGGCGGCGACACACAACGCGAGCGATACGGCGACGAGCCGGACGAACACGCGCATTGACGCCTCCCGCGACGATTTGTCTCCTGTGACGCCCCGGACGGCAGCATCGGTCGTGCCAGCGCGCTGAGCTGCGGCCTAAGCGCTTGACTTCGCGGCGGGGTTCGTCGGGGATCGAAGCGTCGAGCCGTCAGGGGCCAGTCGACAGAGCAACAAGTGCGACGTAAACCTTACACAGGTGTCGGCCGGACGTCGCCCTGACCGTCAGCGGTCTAGGGTATCCACCTGAGGCGCACTTTCGCCGACCGGCTCGCGCGGCGAGCCGCGCAGCCAGTCCGAGAGTCGATTCCACCCGCCGACGACGGAATCGACGACGCCGCGGTGCTCGTCGCACGGAGGCGGCTCGGTGCCGGTCAGAAACGCCTCGCGGATCACGACGGGACACGCCATGACAGCGCGCTTGCCGTTGCCGGTGTCGATGTCGGCGAAGACGATCCCGGGCGGCACCGAGAACTCGCCCTGCGGATAGGTCTGGATCGCCTGCTGCATGAAGTCCGTCCAGATCGGCAGCGCCGCCTGAGCGCCGCTGAGACCGTGAGGCTCGCCGCTGTCGAAGCCGACCCACACGAGTGTCAGAAGCCTGGGCGTGTAGCCGACGAACCACGCGTCGCGGCCGTCGTTGGTCGTGCCGGTCTTGCCCGCCACGAGGTCGGGCAGACCGCTCGCCCGCGCGGCGCTCCCGGTTCCGGACGTCATGACGCCCTTCAGCAGCGACGTCACCAGGAAGGCTTCCGCCGCCGGCACAGCCTGCACGGGCGCCTCCGCGCCGGCCGGCTGCACGTCCTCGTCGCCGAACTGGACGGCCCGGATGCCGGAAACGGCCGGGAGCCGGACGCCGCCGTTCGCCAGCGTGACGTAGGCGCGCGCCAGATCGAGTGGCGCGACCTCGAACGCTCCCAGCGCCATCGCCGGCACCGGGGTCAGGTGACCGCGCAGGCCCAGTGTCCTGGCCATCTCGACGATGCTCGGCAGGCCCACCGTCTGCGCGATCCGGACGGTCGCGGCATTGAGCGATCGCTCCAGCGCCTGCCGGACGCTCACGCTGCCCTCGTACCGGTCTTCGTAGTTGCGCGGGCTCCAGGGCTGGCCGCCCAACTTCAGCGTGATCGGCAGATCGTCCACGCGCGAGGCCGCGGTGAATTGCGGCGCGCCGTCGCGCGCGTGGAGCGCGGCGAGGTACACGATGGGCTTGAAGGCCGAGCCCGGCTGCCGGCGGGCGAGGGTGGCGCGGTTGAACTGGCTGGCGAGATAATCGCGCCCCCCGACCAGGGCGCGAATCTCGCCCGTCGCAGGCTCCACCGCCACCAGGACGACCTGCAGTCGCCGCCCGGGATCCCGCCGGCGCAGACGCGGCAGGCTGGTCTCGATCCGGTCGAGGCCGCGGACGGCCGCGGCCTCCGCGAACCGCTGCAGGCTCAGGTCGAGCGTGGTCATGACGCGCACGCCGCGCACGCGGGAGACTTCCGGGCCGAAGCGCTGCTCGAGCTCCTGGCGCACGTGGTCGGCGAAGTACGGCGCCGACTGTCCCGGGCTGGCCAGCGTGCGCACCCGCACCGGCGAGCGCCGGACGCGGTCGTATTCCGCCTGAGAGATCGTCTCGAGCTCGCGCATGCGCGCCAGCACCACGTTGCGCCGATCGCGAGCCCGGGAGGGGTCGACCGCCGGCGAGTACACGTTCGGGCCGCGAATGATCGCCGCGATCAGCGCCGCCTCGCCGGTGGTGAGCTGATGAACCTCCTTGCCGAAGTACGCGCGCGACGCCGCGCCGACGCCGCGGATCGCGATCGGGCCGCGCTGGCCGAGGTAGATCTCGTTCAGGTAGGCCTCGAGGATGCGCTGCTTCGAGTAGCGAGACTCGACGAGCGCCGCCAGCCACGCCTCGCGCAGCTTGCGGAAGTACGTGCGCTGGGGACTGAGCAGTCGCACCTTCACAAGCTGCTGGGTGATGGTGCTCCCGCCTTCCTTGACCTTGCCGGCGCGCAGGTTGGCCCAGGCGGCCCGCACGAGCGCGCGGGCGTCGAGCCCGCCGTGCTCGAAGAAGCGGTGGTCCTCGGCCGCCAGCACCGCGTCGATCAGTACCCGCGGCACCTCATCGAGCCGGACCGGTCGATGGTCCTCGCCGGGGCGGTCCTGCGCACTCGCCAGCACTTCGGGCTCGAGCGTGAGATCGGCGACCTCCTGGTCGGCCCGCGTGACGCGCTCGATGCGCTCGTCGACCACGTGGAGACGCACGAGCGCCTTGCCGCCACGCTCCTCGGCCTCGAGCGGGAAGAGCTCCCAGTCGCTTCCCACGCGCCGGAACTGTCCCGGTGAGCCCGGAGCGACGCGGGTCTCGATGTAGCCGAGCCGCGCGAGGGTAGCAGCCAAGCCGATGCGCTGGACGTGAGTCCCGGGAGCCAGCGACTGCCCCGTCGCGTAGATGAACGTCGCGCGACGGACGTCGGCGCGCTCGAATCGCGCGAGCTGGACGGCCGAATAGGCGAAGGGGCCGCCGATCGCGAGGGCGAGCAGGAGAGCCAGCAGCAGCTTCCGCCACCGGCTCAACCGTCCAGTCAGCATCGCCCTGAATTGATCACGTCCCGGCTTCCACATCGGCGGCGTGCCCTCGTGCACTCCCGGTGCCAGGCGCACGCGGGCTCATGGTAACCGGAGTTAGATCAGAAGTGGGAAGGAGGTGAGGTCGGCCCGCGTCAGCGGGCTGACACGTGTCGACTCGCGAGACCGGCTTCGACACGTACGCGAACGCGCCCATCGACATGGTCGTGGGCTTGAGCGTCGTGTCGCTGCTGCCGGTGATCATGATGACGCGGATCGCCGGATCGAGCGATCGAATGCGCTGGAGCACCTGCACGCCGTCGAGGCCTTCCATCATGACGTCGAGGACCACGACCTCCGGTCGGTACTGCAAGACCGCGATGAGGGCGTCGCCGCCGTGGGAGGCCGCGTCGACCGTGTATCCCGCGGCCGAGAAATATGTCGTGAGAATGGTGACGAGGTCGGGCTCGTCGTCGACGACGAGGATTCGGCCCCGAGGCTGATTTCCAGGCGCCCCGCGTGGCTTCAAGACTGGAGCATTATCCCCCGTGTCGCCGCCTCCGCCGAAGCGGATTGCGCGACCGGAGCGCACGCTCATGCGACCGGTCTGGCTTCGACCGGCTCGGGCGTGACCAGACCGATGGCCGCCGACTGCTCGAGCCAGCGCGAATGGCCGCAGAGGCAGCACTTCCAGCGCAGGGGCGCCGTCTCGAGGCAGCCGAATCGCTCGGCCTCGGAGATGTGCGACCGATCCAGCGTGAGAAACCCGCCGCACCGACAGGTCATCATGGAACACCTCCCAGGGCGTGGTCGGCTGCATCCTTCGAGCCAGGGCTAAGTCCTTGACTCTTCTGGGGTCCAGGTGGGAGCCGCACGGCGGACTGACAGGAATGAGAAGCCGGAGTGCCCCTCTGGGTCAGCGGACGATACCTGGGCCATCTACTGGTACTGTTGGGCCGTGCAGCTCGACGAGCGGCTGAAGGCGCTCTATCCCGATGCCTCGCGTCGCGGCCTCAAGCAGTGGCTCGCGACCTCGCGCGTACGCGTCAACGGCGCCGTCGTGCGCCGCGGCAACGTGCTCGTCAGCGCCGCCGACCGCGTCGAGCTGACGGCGCCGCCGCCGCCGGCCTGCCCCCGGCCGCTCGTCCTCGTGCACGAGGACAGCGACATCCTCGTCGTCGACAAGCCGACCGGGCTCCTGAGCGTCGCCACCGACCGGGAGCGCACGCGGACCGCGTACCGGCTTCTCCGCGACTGGGTCGCCGCGCGCGGCCCCGCCGGCGCCCGGCTCTTCATCGTCCATCGTCTCGACCGCGAGACCTCCGGGCTGCTCGTCTTCGCCAAAACCGTCGCGGCGAAGCGCGCCTTGCAATCACAGTTCACGGCGCGCGCCGTCGAGCGCGTCTACGTCGCCCTGGTCGAAGGCGTGCTGCGGACGGCGCAGGGCACGCTCACCTCGCGGCTCACCGAGGACCGCTCGCTCCGCGTTCGCGCGACG
Organism: Candidatus Rokuibacteriota bacterium; assembly: GCA_003221595.1. Classification (GTDB taxonomy): domain Bacteria; phylum Methylomirabilota; class Methylomirabilia; order Rokubacteriales; family CSP1-6; genus AR31. Next base: position 4,342 of record QHSM01000599.1, read on the forward strand.
TCCGATCACCGCGAGGGCCGGGACGCGATCACGCGGTACCGCGTCCTCGCGCGGCCGCGCGAGGGGACGCTGGTGGAGCTTCGCCTGGTGACGGGACGCCGCGGTCAGATCCGGGCTCAGCTCGCGGCGGCGGGCCATCCGATCGCCGGCGACCGGGAATACGGCTCCCGCGCCGATCCGCTGCGGCGTCTCGCCCTGCACGCGACGCGGCTCGGCTTCGTGCACCCGCGCGGCGGGCGCGTGACGTTCGAGAGCCCGCCGCCGTCGGCGTTCGGCCGACTGCCGGCGCGAGGCGCGATGCTATGATCCCGCTGGCGAGGCGACATGGGTAATCCAGAGCGGCTGGTCGGCGCGGAGGTGGCGAATCTCGCCGCCGCCATCGAGCGCGCGGCGGCCGATCTCGCCCTGGCCGAGGAACCGGCCGGCTTCACGGTCGCGCTCGAGGGCGAGGAGGACGCGGACGAGCGCCGTGACTGACTGGACCATCGCGACGCTCGCGCGCGCGATCGCGACACGAAAGATCTCCCCGGTCGAAGCGACCCAGGAGCACCTGACCCGCAT
>QHSM01000600.1 GCA_003221595.1 Candidatus Rokuibacteriota bacterium
CCATCCGACACCCGTCGCTGGTCCACTACATCGATCTGCTCCGGGAGACCAACTTCCTGATCTGGATCGCCAACACGATGCTGGTGGCCGTCGTCGCGACCGGCATTTCCCTCTTGCTCGGGACCATGCTGGCCTATCCGCTGGCGCGCATGCGGTTTCGCGGGGCTCCGCTGCTGGCCATCGCGGTAGCCGTGACCTATCTGGTTCCGCAGACGCTCCTGTTCGTTCCAATGGCCGATCTCATCGGCCGGCTGAGGCTGGGTAACACGCTCAGCGCGGTGATGCTGACCTATCCCACCTTGCTCGTGCCCTTCATCGCGTGGCTGCTCATGGGCTACTTCAAGACGGTGCCGAAGGAGCTGGAGGAGCAGGCGCTGATCGACGGTGCCAGCCGCTGGCGCGCGATGACCCGGGTGATTCTTCCGCTCTGCATGCCCGGCTTCATCTCCGCTGGCATCTTCGCTTTCACGCTGGCGCAGAACGAGTTCCTGTACGCGCTGCTCTTTCTCAGTCGCTCCGACGTGCGGACCGTGCCGATCGGCGTCGTGGGCGAGCTGATCCGCGGCGACGCGTTCTACTGGGGCCAGCTGATGGCCGGGGCGCTGCTCGGCTCCGTGCCGGTCGCCCTCATCTATTCGTTCTTCGTGAAGTACTACGTGGCAGGCCTCACGGCCGGCGCCGTCAAGGGCTAGCGCCGCCGTCTCCTCGAGAGTCCACGGCGCATGCGAACCGTGCGACGTCTTAGCGTCGCGCGAGCGCGCGGTTTTCCAGTCGGCTCAAGAGCCGTACCACGGGCCACAGCATCAGGAAATAGAGGACCGCCGCGACCACGATGGGCGTCGGGCTGTAGGTGAGGCTCTGGGCCTGGCGCGCCTGGTAGAGGAGCTCGGGCACCGCGACCACGCTGCCGAGCGCGGTGAGCTTCACGACCTCGAGCGTGTTGGAGAGCAGGTCGGGGAGCACGTTGCGCACCGCCTGGGGCAGTACGACGTACGTCATGGCCTGCAGCCGCGAGAGGCCCGTCGACCGCGCGGCCTCGATCTGGCCGGCCGGCACCGAATCGATTCCCGCTCGCAGGATCTCGCCGTAGTAGGCGCCGGTGTTCAGGAAGAAGGCGATCGCCACGCAGACGAAGCCGCCCAGCTCCAGCCCGGCGAACGGCAGTCCGGCGAACAGAAGGATCAGCAGCACCAGCGGCGGAAACGCACGAAAGAAATCGACCCAGGCCATCAGCGGCCAGCGCACCACGGGATTCTTCACGCTCGCCAGCAGCGCCAGGATCAACCCGCCGATCAGGCCCAGCGGCACCACGAGCAGCGAGAGCAGCACCGTGTTCAAGAGCCCCGCCCGCACGATCGGCCAGGACGCGGCGATGATCTCCAGGTTGAAGAAGGTCTGGATCATCGCTTCCACGCGAATCGGGTCTCGACCCAGCGCGCCGCCACCACGACGGGGAAGAACAGCACGAGGTACGCCGCGGCGCCCATCATCAGCGGCGAGGGATTGTAGGAGTTGGACATCGCCGAGCTCGCCTGGCCCAGGATCTCGGTGACGGCGACGACGGTTCCGAGCGCGGTGCCCTTCGTGATGGCGATGGCGCGATTGGTGAGCGGCGGGATGGTCAGCCGGAAAGCCTGCGGCAGCACGACGCTCATCAGGGTCTGACCGAACGTGAGGCCGGTCGAGCGCGCGGCCTCCCACTGACCCCGATCGACCGAGGTGATGCCGGCCCAGAAGATCTCCTCGGAGAAGGCCATCAGCACGAACGCCAGCGAGAGCCAGGTGGAGACGAAGCCCGAGGGCGCGAGGCCAGCGCTGGGCAGGCCGAAGTAGATCAGCACGATGACGACCAGCGGAGGCAGCGAGCGGAACAGGTCGACGACGGCGATAATCAGCCAGTTGAGCGGCCGGATACCGAGGCTCCTCAGCAGGGCGAGCGCGAGGCCGGCGGCAATGCCCGTGGCGACGATGAGGAGGGCCAGCTCGATCGTGACCACCACGCCGGACAGGATGTCCGGCAGGTATCTGTGCATGACCTTCGCGTTGAGGAACG
>QHSM01000601.1 GCA_003221595.1 Candidatus Rokuibacteriota bacterium
CCCCTGGCCTTCGAGCAGTACAAGCTCTACGTCGCGAGCCTCACCCTCGTGTACCTGATCCTCGCCATCGGGCTCAATCTCACGCTGGGCTACGCCGGCCAGATCTCGCTGGCCCACGCGGCGTTCATGGCGTTGGGATCGTACGCGGTCGCGATCCTGGGACCGCACGGCGTGCCGTTCGAAATCAGCCTCGTCATCGGAGCCGGGCTCGGCTTTCTCTGGGGCCTCGTCGTGGGCTTCCCGGCGCTGAAGGTCAAGCACCACTACCTCGCCATGGTCACGCTCGGCTTCAACATCATCGTGTTCCTGGTGCTCCGAAACTGGGAGTCGCTGACCGGCGGCTCCTTCGGGATCTCGGGGATCGCCCGGCCTGCCTGGGGCTCGATCCGCTTCACGTCCGACCGCGCCTACTACGTCTACATGCTCGGCTGGGCCACCGTGGTGGCGGCGTCAGCGTACTGGATCCTGACCTCGCGCTGGGGGCGCGCGTTTCGCGCGATCCGCGAGAACGAGATGCGGGCCGAAGTCGTCGGCGTGAGCCTGCGCACCTACAAGCTGATGGCCTTCGCCATCGGCGCCGCCTACGCGGGCATCGGCGGAGCGCTCTTCGCGCCGCTGCTCACGTACATCGATCCCGGTGCCTACACGCTCGACCGGTCGATCCAGTTCCTGATGATGGTGGTGATGGGCGGCCTGGGACGGTTCGAGGGTCCCTTCATCGGGGCCGTCCTGGTGACCGTCCTGCCCGAGATCTTGAGAGGGTCCGAAGGCCTCTACCTGATCATCTACTCGCTGGCCGTCGTACTCATGATGCTGTTCATGCCCAAGGGACTCGTCGGCCTGTGGGACCGCTTCTCGAAATCCGCGACCTGACCAAGCACTTCTTCCGGATCCCGGCGCTGAGTCAGGTGAGCGTCGACGTGGAGCCGGGAGATCTGCTCGGCATCATCGGGCCGAACGGCTCCGGCAAGACGACGCTCTTCAACTGCGTCACCGGCGTGCTGAGGCCATCGAGCGGGCAGGTGAGGTTCAAGGGCGAGGACATCACGGGGCTCACCGCCGATCAGGTCTATCGCCGCGGCATCGCCCGGACGTTCCAGCTCATCCAGATTTTTCCAGAGATGACCGTGCTCGAGAACATGCTGATGGCCGCCCAGGAGCGGACGGGCACGCTGCTCGGACGGCTCTGCCGTCGCGACGAAACGGCGGAGACCGACCGCGCGATGAGGCGGCTCGAGTACCTCGGCCTCACGCGCCACCAGGACGCGCTGGCGTCGAACCTGTCCTACGGCCAGCAGAAGCTCCTCGATTTCGGCATGGCGCTGATGTCGGAGCCTGACGTCATTCTCCTCGACGAGCCGCTGGCCGGCGTGAACCCGGCGATGATCGAGAATCTGGTGCGCCACATCCTCGAGCTGAACGGCCAGGGCTACACGTGCGTCGTCATCGAGCATAACATGGAAGTGGTCATGTCGCTCTGCCGGCGCATCTTCGTGCTCAGCCAGGGCGAGCGCATCGCCGAGGGCACGCCGGCCGAGGTCGCCGACAATCCGCTCGTGCTCGACGCGTATTTCGGACGGTAGCGGAACGGTGGGTCGGGCAGTCAGGACGCCGCCGGCTTCAGGCCGGTCACCTGAGCGGCGTGGACGGGGCGGGCAAACCCTTTGAGCGTGAGCGAGCCCACCGACTCGGCCTCGACGAACGCTTCGGCCAGGCCGGCCACGCGGCGCGAGACCAGGATCTGGCCGCCCTTGGCCTCGCCGCACAGTCGCGCGGCGAGGTTCGTCACCGTGCCGATCGCGCCGTAGTCCCAGCGCCCCTCGAAGCCGATGGCGCCGATCGTGGCGTAGCCCTGCGCGATACCGACGCCCATGTCGAGCTCGTAGCCGAGCTTCTCCCAGCGCGCGGCCAGCTCTTTGGCCCGATCGCGCATCGCCAGCGCCATGCGGATCGCGCGCTCGGAGGGGTTCGGCACCACGACCGGGTCGTTGAAGAAAACCATCATGCCGTCGCCGGTGAAGCGCTCCAGCGTGCCCTCGTGGGCGAGGATGAGCTGGCCCATCTCCGCGTGATACTCGCGCAGCACCGCCATCAGCTCCTCGGGCTCGGCCGTCTCGGCGAACGAGGTGAAGCCCCGGAGGTCGAGGAACACGACGACGATCTCGCGCCGGTGGGACTTCAGCGGGTCCTCGGCGCCGCCGGTCACGATCCGCTCGGCGAGCTGCGGCGAGAAGAAGCGCTTGAGCCGGCCGAGCTTCTCCACCTGGGCGACCTGCTCCTCCACGCGCTGCTCGAGCAGACGGTTCCACTCCGCCAGCTCGCGGGTGTGCTGCCGCTGGAGGTTCCGCAGGCGCTTCTTCTCCAGGCACGCGCCCACTCTCGCGCGCAGGAGCACCGCGTCGAAGGGCTTGGGGAGATAGTCCTCCGCACCCAGCTCGATGCAGCGCACCACGCTGTCCATCTCGTCGAGCGCCGAGATCATGAGGACCGGAACGTCGCGGAGGTTCTCGTCGCCCTTGAGGCGCTGGAGGACGTCGTAGCCGTTGAGCCCGGGCATCAGCACGTCGAGGAGCACGAGATCGAACGCGCGGGCGGCGAGCGTGGCCAACGCGTCCTCGCCGCTGCTCGCGGTGGCGACCTCGTACCCTTGCCGGCTGAGGCGACGGGCGAGCAGCTCGCGCGTCGACGCGTTGTCGTCGACGACGAGGATGGCGCCGTACTCCGCGGCGGACATCGGGCTCACGGTGGCTCCGCCGGGGCCATCCGCGGCCGGCATGCCCAGCGCCTCCGGCACCGCGATGCCATCGTGGACGAGCGCGACCAGGTGACGGGCGGCGGCTTCGATCTTCTC
>QHSM01000602.1 GCA_003221595.1 Candidatus Rokuibacteriota bacterium
CCACCGGGGGAACGCCGGATCGGATGAGTCAGGCCGACCTCCAGACCTACCTGGTCGAGCTCTTGATGAAACAGGATCAGATGAGCATGGCGGCCTCGGTGGAGAGCCGCGTGCCCTTTCTGGATCACGAGCTCGTCGAGCACGCTGTCGCGATCCCGGCACGCTTCAAACTGCGCGGACTACGGACCAAGGCCGTGCTGCGGGCAGCGCTTTCTGATCGGGTGCCTCGACCGATCCTCACCCGGCGAAAGATGGGGTTCCCCGTCCCGGTGGGAGGGTGGTTCCGGGGGGCGTTCTGGCCCGTTGTCGAGGAGTTCGTGCTCGGACCGCGGGCTCGCGCACGGGGTCTGTTCAGGCCGTCGGCGCTCCGGCAGCTGGCGGAGGAGCACCGAACGGGTGCCTGGCGACACGGCGATCGGCTCTGGCTCCTCGTCAACCTCGAAATCTGGCAGCGGATCTTCCTCGACGGCGAGGATCCGGCCGACATCGGGCGGCGAGCGTGAGGAGGCTTGGGATCCTTTGGGTGAAGGTGGGCGGGCTGTGGCCCGTCCACACCGGCGGACGACTGCGGAGCTTTCACATCGTCTCGGAACTGGCGCGAGACCACCGCGTGACGCTGCTGACGACCCACGGCCTCGATGACAATCCCGACGGCCTCCGCGGCCAGCTTCCGCAGTGCGAGCGCGTCACGTCATTTCTCTACGCCGCTCCCAAGCAGAGCAGCGCCGGCTTCGCGAGGGCTGTGGTCGGGTCGTGGCTATCGCCGCTTCCGGTCGATCTCTGGAAATGGCAGGTCCCGGCCGTCCGGGAAGAGGTCCGTCGGATGGTGTCCGCCAGGCAGGTCGATCTGTGCGTCGCGGATTTCTTGTACACGACGCCGAACGTCCCTCTCGGGGGGTCGGTGCCGGTGATCTTCTTCGATCACAACGTCGAGCACGTCATTTGGAAGCGGCTGAGCCGGGTCGAGGCGCGGCCCTGGAGACGCGCGCTGCTCGAGGCGGAGTGGCGGAAGATGCGTCGGGCCGAGGCCCGGGCGTGCGCTCGAGCCAGTCTCACGATCGCGGTGTCGGAGGTCGATCGGACGCTGCTCGTCGCGAATGCCCCCGGCGCCGCGATCTGCTCGATTCCGACTGGCGTCGACACCGCCTTCTTCGTCCCGAACGGATCGCGGGAAGCGCCCGCATCGCTCGTCTTCATCGGTTCCATGGATTGGTACCCGAACGAAGACGCGATCCTGCACTTCATCCGGGCGACCCTCCCCGGCATTCGGCGGCAGGTGCCGGAGGCGTCACTGACGGTCGTCGGCCGCAATCCAAGGCCCCAGCTGCGAGCGGCGGCGGCGCGCGCTGGTGTCCGCGTGACGGGCACCGTCGAGGACGTACGGCCGTACGTGGAGAAGGCGGCCGTGGTCGTCGTGCCGCTGAGAGTCGGGGGGGGCACGCGGCTCAAGATCTTCGAGGCGCTGGCCATGGGGAAGGCGGTGGTCGCGACGAAGGTCGGCGCGGAGGGCCTTCCGCTCGTCGCCGGAACGCACTACGTCCGAGCCGATACACCGGACGCCTTCGCTCGAGCCGTCGCGTCGCTCCTCGAGGATCCGCGCCGGCGGACGGCGCTGGGTGCCGCCGGTCGCCGACTGGTCGAGGACAAATTCTCCTGGCCGCAGGTGGCTCGGGAGTTCGCCACGCGGTGTGAGCAGGTCGTCTCCGCGGGGCAGGAGCGATGATGCTCACGGGGAGCGGCGGACTCTTCGCGGTCCTCACGCTCGGCTCGTTCGCCCTGCTGGCGTACGCCTACGTCGGGTATCCCGCGCTCCTGTGGCTCCTCGGCAAGGTCAGCCGCGCCCGCCCCACTCGAGCCGGTGAGCCGACCCGGTGGCCGAGCATCAGCATTATCGTCTCGGCCTACAACGAGGAGCAGGTCATCGGCGATCGCCTGCGAAACTTGCTAGCCCTCGACTATCCTCCCGACCGTCTCGAGATCCTGGTCGGATCCGACGGATCGACGGACCGTACGGCGGCGATCGTCGAGGCGTGCGGGGGCGGCGCGGTTCGCCTCGTCGCCTTCGACGAACGCCGGGGGAAGGCCAGCGTCCTGAACGACCTCCTGCAGCGGGCCCGGGGAGACGTCGTCGTCCTCACGGACGCGAACACCTTCTTCCAACCCGACGCCGTGCGCGCGCTGGTCACGGCGCTGTGGCGCCGGCCAACGGCCTGCGCGGTCGTCGGGTGTCTCGAGCTGCACTCGCCCGCGGCCACCGGAAATCTCGACGGCATGTACTGGCGCTACGAGACGTGGATCAAGACGCTCGAGTCACACTTCGGCACCGTGCTCGGCGCCAACGGCGCGATTTACGCCTTCCACCGGGCCCGGTATCGGCCGCTTCCGGGAGGGGCCATCGTGGACGACTTCCTCATCCCGATGCTCATGCGACTCGACGGGGGTGGGGAGGTCTTTTTCGTGCCCGCCGCCCGGGCCCACGAGACCTCGCCGGCGCGGCTCCGCCACGAGCTCCATCGACGCACGCGCATCGGCGCCGGTGATTTTCAGGCGCTCCTGTGGACATGGCGACTGCTGCTGCCGTGGAAAGGCATGGTGGCGTTCTCGTACTTCTCTCACAAGGTGCTGCGGTGGCTCGGTGCCTGGCTCCTGCTGAGCGGCTTCGTCGCCAACCTCTTTGTCCTCGCAAGCCCCTTCTTCTGGTGGCTCTTTCTCGGTCAGCTGGCCTTCTACGTCCTCGGCTTCATCGCCCCCG
>QHSM01000603.1 GCA_003221595.1 Candidatus Rokuibacteriota bacterium
CGACGGGCGACGCCGCGGGCGCGCTCACGGCGCTGCGGCAGGCGCAGACCCGGGCGCCGGCGCGCGCCGATCTCCACAAACTGCAAGGCGACATCGCCCTGAAGGTCGGGGACCGGCAGGGAGCGCGCGCGGCATATCGCGCGTCACTCGATCTCGATGCCGGCTTCGTACAGGTGTGGCTCGACCTCGGCCGCCTGCACGAACAGGACGAAGAGTGGCCGGAGGCGCAGCGCGCCTACGAAGCGGCGCTCGACGCGCTGCCCACGTTCCACGAGGCGGCGCTCGCGCTCGCCGATCTGCTGCGGCGCTCGGGCAGCGTGCGCGCAGCCGTCGTGCGGCTCGCCGAGATGCTGCAACAGGATCCTTACGACATGGACGCCCTCATGCTGCTCGGCCGCGCGTTGCTCGACGACAAGCGCGACGCCGAAGCGTTGGAGGCGTTCCGCCGGGCGCTCAAATTCGATCCCCAGCACACCGGCGCCCTGTTCTATCTCGGCGCCACGCTCGCGCGGCTGCAACGGTACGGCGAGGCGGTGGACGCCTGGGAGCGGGTCACGCGCATCGATCCGGGCGGGCCGTTCGCGCAACGAGCCCGCATGCATGCGCGCACGGCGGTCGATCTGCAGCACATCTTCTCTACCTCGGATGCGGCCTAGCGTATGCCGATCGAAGGACCGCTACGCGAGCTCGGGATCCACGACGTCTTCCAGCTGCTCGACTTGAGCCGGAAGACGGGGACGCTGCGCGTCACCTCGGAGCTGCGCCACAACGAAGGGAAGATCTATTTCGACAACGGCGTCGTCGTGTCGGCGGAGATCCGCAGCAATCCCCACCCGCTCGGCGCGCTGCTGTTGCGCACCGGCAAGATCGCCGAAGCCGACCTCGAGCGGGCGCGTGACATGCAGTCGCGTCAGGGCGATAAGCGCCGGCTCGGCGAGATCCTCGTGTCGCTCGGCGTGATCACGCAGCGCGAGGTCGAGCGCCAGATCCGGTTCCAGATCGAGGAAGTCGTCTTCGAAGTGATGAGCTGGAACGAGGGCTACTTCTCGTTCACCGAAGAAGCCGAGAGCAAGGTCCCGACCGAGGTGACCGTCCGGATTCCCGTCGAAGCGCTCTTGATGGAGGGCGCGCGCCGCATCGACGAGTGGTCGCGCATCGAGAACCGGATCCCGCACGTGGGGGTCGTGCCGTCGCTCGCGCCGGCACCCGAGGGCGGAGGCGGTGAGCTCGATCTCCTGCCGCCGGAATGGGAAGTGCTCGCGCTGATCGATGGCCAGCGATCCATCCGCGGGTTGGCGACGGAGCTCGGACGTTCGGACTTCGAGGTGGCGAAGACGTTGTTCGGTCTCGAGAGCGCCGGAGTGATCGTGCTCATGGATCCCGGGACGGGAAAGCGTGGCCGGCCAAGCGGCTCGACCGACGTCCCGGAGCTCGTGGCGAAGGCCGAGCGGGCACTGCAGGCGAAGGACCTGGACGCCGCGCGCGCCGCCGCCGAGCAAGCCGGGAGCATGCAGCCGCACGACGCGACGATCCATCTGGTGCTCGGCCGGATTCACCTCGCCCAGGGACACGGGTCGGCCGCCGCCGAGGAGCTGCGCCGCGCGCTCCGGCTCGACCCCCACCTCGCGGCGGCGCATCGCCAGCTGGGATTTGCGCTCGTCTCGATGGGTCGCTTCGCCGAAGCCGTCGCCAGCTGGGACGAATGGGAGCGGCTCGCACGCAGCCCCGATGAGGAGGCGCAACGCACGGACGTGGCGCGTGCACGCGAAGCGGCCCGAGTGTTCAGCCGTGGGTGACGACATCCGCGCGCTCTCCGCCCAGCTCGCTCAGGACCCGCAGAGCCTCGTGTTCCTGCGGCTGGGCGAAGCGTTGCGACGCAAGGGCCAGCTCGATGCGGCACTGCGCGTCGCGGTGAATGGGCTCGAGCGCCATCCGCATCTCGCCGACGCCCACGACCTGTATGCGCGCATCCTGACCGACAAACGCGACTACGAGCGCGCGTTCGATGAGTGGGACATGGCCGTGCGGATCGCGCCGCACCACACGGGAGCGCTCAAGGGGCTCGCTTTCCTCTATTTCAAGGTGGGCGACCTGGAGCAGGCGGAAGCGCATCTCGAGCAGGCGCGCAAAGTCGAGCCCGACGACGCGAGCATCGATCAGGCGATCGCGATGATGCGGAAAGGCGCGGCCCCGCCGGCCCCGACCGCCCCGACCGCCGCCCTCGATGAAGCGCGTGTTTTCGCGGGACTCGAGGGCGCCAACGAGGGCCTGCTCCTCATCGACGGGGCTGGACGAGTGCTCGGTGGTGCGTTGAAGGACAAAGCCGGTGCAGATGTCACGGACACCGTCGCCGCCTACCTTGCCGGCGTGTCACAGGAGGCGGCTCGGACCGCGAAGCTGGTCGGCCTCGGCGCCTGGATGGGGCTGTCGGCGGAAGGACAGCACGGCAATGTGCACCTCGCGCACCCGACGCCGGACGCGCTGCTGCTCGTCGTGCGCGAGCGCGGCATGCCGCTCGGCCGCCTGGCGATCCTGGCGCAGCGCGCGACGGCGATGGCGCGCCGCTGGCTGGAGAAACAGTGAGTAAGGCGCTCGATCTCATCACGCGCGTGCGCGGCGTGCGCGGGGCGATGCTCGTCTCCGCGGAGGACGGGCTTGTGGTCGCCGAGCAGCTCATGGAGGGCATCAAGGGCGGCGCGGTGGCCGCGTTGGCGGCGAGCCTCGCCGGCCGGTTGCGCCGGGCGATGGAGGCGGCAGGCACGGGAACGAGCGTCTTCTGACATCTTCAGGCGGAGCAGGGGGCGATACTGGTGGTGCCCGGCGACGCCACCGGCGGCATTCTCGTCCGTCGAGAGCTGGACGCTCCAGCCCCTGACCGACTTCGTGCGCGAAGCATCGGTGCGGCTGGTCCTGGTGCTCACGCCGGCCGGCCAGGTCCTGGCGCAGTCCGGGTTCTCGCGCGCCGTGGATGTCATGTCGGCGTCGGCGCTCGCCGCCGCGATCGTCGCGTCGACCGGCGAGCTGGCGCGCCAGCTGCGGCAGCAGCCGTTCGCGGCACTCAGTCACCAGGGCCCCAAGACCGGCTTCTTTCTCGCGACGTTCGTGACGGATCGCGGGACGCTGGTGGTCCTCGCCGTCTACGATCTCGATGTTTCATCGCTCGGCTTGGTTCAGTTATTCTATGAGCAACTTGCGGCGGACTTGAAAGCCGCGACCCCCAAGGGAACGGTACCGAAGCAGGTGTTGGCCGCAGATTTCGAGCGCGAGCTGACGGACAGCCTCAACACGCTGTTTGGGAGATAGGCCGTGTCCCTGGTCAACTTCACGAGCCGCGAGATCACGTGCAAAATCGTCTACTACGGACCGGGACGGTCCGGGAAGACGACGAATCTCCATTACATCTATGGACGGGTCCCGGAAACGCGGCGCGGCCGGATGGTGTCGCTCGCGACGCAAACCGATCGCACCCTCTTCTTCGATTTCCTGCCGATCGACCTGGGCCAGATCTCGGGCTTCTCCACCCGGTTCCAGCTCTACACCGTGCCGGGCCAGGTCTACTACAACGCGACGCGACGGCTCGTGTTGCAGGGTGCGGATGGCGTGGTGTTCGTGGGTGACAGCCAGGCCCGGCAGCTCGATGAGAACATCGAGAGTCTGCAGAACCTCCAAAGCAACCTGCTCGAGCACGGCGTCGATGTGCGCACGATGCCGCTCATCATGCAGTACAACAAGCAGGACCTGCCGCCGGAGCTGATCCTCACCCATGCCGAGCTGGACGACGCGCTCAACTTCCGCAGCGTCCCGAGCTTCCCGGCCGACGCGCTGCACGGCAAAGGCGTGTTCGAGACATTGAAAGCAGTCTCGGAGTTAGTCCTCAAGAAGCTCGCGACGGGGAGCCCGGCGGCATGACGAGCGCCCTCAATCCGCGATTCTCGTTTGAGACGTTCGTCGTGGGGTCCGCCAACCGTCTGGCCGTCACGGCCGGCCGCACCGTCGCGGAGAATCCGGGCTCGGCTTACAACCCGCTCTTCATTTATAGTGGCTCGGGGCTGGGGAAGACCCACGTGCTGATGGCCATCGGCCATGCGGCGAAAACGATCGCTGCGCAGCTCAACATCGAGTACCTGACGCTCGACGAATACGTCGAAGCGTTCCACGCGGCGATCGCCGCGGGGCAGGGAGACGCGTTCCGCCGCCGTTTCCAGAACGTCGACGTTCTCCTGGTGGACGACGTGCAGTTCCTCACCAATCGCAAGGAGAT
>QHSM01000604.1 GCA_003221595.1 Candidatus Rokuibacteriota bacterium
CCCCGAGTTCATGCGTGAGGGTTCGTCCCTGCGAGACTTCGCGACGCCGCCGCTCACCCTCGTGGGATGCGACGACCCCGAAACTGCCGGGCTGCTCCGGTCACTCTACGCCGGCGTGGACGCCCCGTTCGTGCACGCCGGGGTGAAGAGCGTGGAGATGGCCAAGTACGTGGCGAACGCCTTCCACGCGCTCAAAGTGAGCTTTGCCAACGAGATCGGCGATCTGTGCGCCGCGCTCGGCGCCGACCCGCAGGAGGTCATGCGAATTTTCCTGATGGACCGAAAGCTCAACGTGTCCGAGGCCTATCTCCGTCCGGGCTTCGCGTTCGGCGGCTCGTGCCTCCCGAAGGACCTCCGGGCGTTACTGTATGCCGCTCGAACGGCTGATGTGTCGCCGCGGGTGCTCTCCGCGATCCTGCCCTCCAACGAGGCGCAGATCCGCCGGGGAATCGACGCCGTGCTGGAAACTCGCAAGCGCCGGGTGGGCGTCGTGGGCCTGTCCTTCAAGCCGGGGACCGACGACCTCCGGGAGAGTCCGATGGTCCCGCTGGTCGAGGCACTCATCGGCAAGGGATGCGACGTACGAATCCTCGACCCGAACGTCTCGTTCGCACGCCTGGTCGGCGCCAATCGTCGCTACATCGAAGAGGAGATTCCCCACATCGCGTCGTTGATGTGCGAGGACATCCAGCGGCTTCTAGACCACGCGGAAGTCCTGGTGATCGGAAGCGCGAGCCGGGAGGCGTCGCTCACCCTCGCCGCGATCGGCCCCGATCACATCGTCGTCGATCTGACGCGCGGTGCGGTGCCCCCGCTCTCCCCTGACTAGAGGGCGCGCACGGCCGCGCGGAGCTCGCTCAGGTGGATGGCCTTGATGACGCCGAGCTCGGTGGGGTCGGTGTACGTCGGGGCAGCCCGACCGGCCGCTTGATAGGCCTGGCTCAGGGCGGTCCGCAGCTCGGTCAAGTGAACGACTCTGACCGGGGTGCTCCCAATCGTGAGCGTGGGATCGGTCCAGGCAAAGGGCGCCAGCCCGCGTGCGACGCGAACGCTATCGATGGCCGTCCGAAGCTCCATGACGTGTACCGCCCGGATGAGCGTGCTCTGTGGGGTGAGCGGGTCGTCGGTGAACGTGAAGGTCTCCGACAGCGTCACCGTTAGTCTGGCCGAGGCGGTGTTGGCGGCGCCGTCGCGCGCGGTGACCGTCAGCACGTTGATGCCGGGCTGCAGGACGATCCCGCTGGCGGTCCAGCTGGTTGTCCCGGTCGCCGTGCCGCTGCCGCCGCGATTGTTGGCCCACGTCACCTGACTCACCCCGACGTTGTCGGCGGCGGTCCCGCCGAGTGTCAGCGGGGAGCTGCTCGTGGTGTACGTCGGATTGGAGGTGGGCGAGGTAATGGTCGCGGTGGGCGGCGTGAGATCGGAATTGTTGACGGTCACCGCGACGGGGGCCGACGTCGCGATGTTTCCGGCGGCGTCGTAGGCGCGGGCGGTGAGACTGTGGGAGCCATTGCTCACGCTGGTGGTCGACCACGGGAAGGTGAAGGCGGGCGGGGTCAGGGCGGCGAGGAGCTGGCCGTCCTGGAGGTAATCCATACGAGTGACGCCGACGTTGTCGGCGGCGGCGGCGGTGATGGTTACCACGCCCGACACCGTCTGCCCGGCGGTCGGTGAGGAGATCGTCACGGTCGGCGGCGTCGTGTCCGCAGGCGGCTCCGTCGTGGAGACTACACCTGCCGTCGCCGCCTCGAGGGCGTCGAGGTCGGCGCCGATGTCGGTCCCATCGGTGGCCGCGTTCTTGTACGGGCTGGACGGGGCCAGGCGATAGTTGCGCCCGGCGAGATCCACGAAGCCCACGGCGGCGAGCGAGGAGGGGAAATAATTCTCTGGCGGGTAGATCAGCGCGAAGCCCCCCGCCAGAACGTTACGTAGGAACACCGCCAGCGGGAAATAGACGATGAGCGTGGGGAGGCCTTCAGGGGTGCCGGCGCCGATGAAGCCGCTCCCGGCGCCGCGCGGGGTGAGGTTGTTGCTGTAGATGAACCCGAGATGGGGGACCCCATCCGAGTAATTCAAGTTTTCCGTCTGGACTCCCGTGTTGTGGTCGATCACCAGGTCGGTTGACCCTCCGGCCCAGCCCAGGATCTGAAGTAGCCGCCCCTGGCCCCCCCACGCCGAGGTGATGTCGTCGAAGAGGTTGTGCCGGATGAGGACCCGCTTCATGGTTTGGCTCGGGTTCGGATCGTCGGCCGCGAGAATGTTCATCCCCGCGGCCGCGTGCCGCACGATGTTGAGCTGAAAAGTCACATCCTCGATCGTCGACCATGGCGCTGTGCCGTCCTGGTTGCGGACGGTGAGCTGCACGGCGAAGCCGGCCTGGGCGGCCAGCCAGACGTTTTCGAAGACATTGCCCTCGACCAGTACGCGGCGGGCGTTCTTCAGCTCGAACAGGTTCTTGACGGCGGCCCACACTCCTCGCCAGGCCGTGGGCTTGAAGAGGTGATTGTGACGGATCTCGATGTCCGACGGCACGAGGTTGGCGATCGAAGGGTCGCCGCCGCCGAACATGATATTCTCGCCGGCCGCCTCCAGATAGTTGTTGACGATCTTGAAGGGCCCTGGGCCATTCCAGCCCATGATGGCCTGGGTGTCCTGCGCCTGGTCTTTGAAGTCGGAGAGGTAGGAATCGATGACGGCGAGCGATTTGCCGTTGAGTGCGACGCCGCGCACGGCGGCCTCACCGGCATTTCCGTGGACATAGCACCGGTCGACGATCAGGTTGTGAGGCAGCA
>QHSM01000605.1 GCA_003221595.1 Candidatus Rokuibacteriota bacterium
GATCATCGCGTGGGGGACCGAGGACCAGAAGAAGCGCTATCCGGCGAAGATCCTCTCGTGCGAGGAGATCTGGTGCCAGGGCTACTCGGAGCCGAACGCGGGCTCTGACCTGGCGTCCCTGCAGACGCGCGCGGTCAGGGACGGCGAGCACTATGTCATCAACGGCCAGAAGGTGTGGACATCGTTCGCCCACGTCTCCGACTGCATGATGCTGCTGGCGCGAACCGGCCCGAGCGTCCCCAAGCACAAGGGCATCACCTATTTCCTTCTCGACATGAAGCTGCCCGGGGTGACCGTGAAGCCGCTCCGGCAGATCACGGGCGAGGCCGAGTTCAACGAGGTCTTCTTCGACAACGTCCGCGTGCACGAGTCGCAGGTGCTGGGCGGCGTCAACAACGGCTGGGCGGTCGGCCTCACGACGTTGATGTACGAGCGCCTCACGCTCGGCTTCGGCCTGCAGATGCGGCTCCGGATCGCGCTCGACAGTCTCATCGACCTCGCCAAGCGCATGGAGAAGAGCGGTCGCGTCCTGACGCGGGACCCGGTCATGCGCCAGAAGCTGGCGCAGCTCTGGATCGATACGGAATGCCTCAAGTACACCGGCGCGCGCGCCATCACCAAGCTGCTGCGCGGCGAGATGCCGGGACCCGAAGCGTCCACCGGGAAGATGGCGTGGGTGGACACGCACCAGCGCCTTCAAGAGCTGGCGATGGAGATCGAGGGACCGTACTCGCAGCTCTGGAAGGGCTCGGAGTGGGCGGTCGAGGGCGGGGTGTGGCCGCAGTCGTTCCTCCGGTCGCGCGCCAACTCGATCGAGGGCGGCACGACCGAGATCCAGAAGAACATCATCGCCGAGCGGCTGCTCGGCCTGCCGAAGGACTAACCTCCTGCCGAAGGACTGACCCATGGATTTCGGCTTCAGCCAGGAACAGGAGCTGCTGCGTGCGACCGCTCGGAAGTTCCTCGAGAACGAGTGCACGTCCGGGTTCGTGCGGGCGCGGATGGAAGAGCCCGCGGGGGTGACCGACGAGTTCTGGGCCAAGCTGGCCGAGCAAGGATGGCTCGGCCTGATCTACCCCGAGGAGCACGGCGGCTCGGCGCTCGGCTTCGTCGACCTCACCGTATTAATGGAAGAGATGGGGCGCGTCGTGATGCCCGGGCCGTTCCTCTCCACGGTGCTGCTCGGTGGCCTGGCGATCCGCGAGGCGGGCTCGGCGGCTCAGAAGAAGGAGTGGCTCACTCGCATCGCGTCCGGCAAGGCCAAGACGGCGCTTGCGTGGACCGAGCCCAGCGCCCGCTGGGACGCCGCCGGCGTCACGTGCGCGGCGCGCGAGACGAAGGACGGGTTCGTCCTGAACGGCACGAAGCTCTTCGTGCTCGACGCGCATCTGGCCGACGTTCTGGTGGTGGTCGCGCGGACCAGCGAGGGCCGGACGCCCGAGGAGGGGACGAGCCTCCTGCTGGTGCCGAAGGGCACGCGCGGCGTCGACGTGAAGCTGCTGCCGACGATGGATCAGACGCGCAAGCTCTGCGAGGTGTCCTTCAAGGACGCCGCCGTGCCGGCCGACGCGCTGATGGGCGCGAAGGGTGGAGCGTGGCCGGCGCTGGCGCGCGTGGTGGAGCGGGCGACGGTCGCGCTCTGCGCCGAGATGTGCGGCGGCGCCCAGCGCGTGCTCGACATGACCACGGACTACGCGAAGATCCGCATCGCCTTCGGCAAGCCCATCGGCACCTACCAGGGTGTGAAGCACAAGGCGGCCGACATGCTGGTGGACGTCGAGAACGCGAAGTCGCTCACGTACTACGCGGCCTGGGCGGTCGACGAGAACGCGCCGGAGGCGGCGCTGGCCGCCTCGATGGCCAAGGCGTACGTCACGGATGCGTACCGCAAGGTGGCCGGCGCCGGCATCCAGCTGCACGGCGGTATCGGCTTCACGTGGGAACACGACCTGCATCTCTACTTCAAGCGCGCCAAGTCGTCGGAGTTCACCTTCGGCGACGCGACGTACCATCGCGAGCGGGTCGCGCAGCTGATCAATCTATGAAGCTGGGGGGGTACGAGACGCACCCCCCCAGACCCCCCGTTTCGCGTGTCGAGCGAGCCGTCGGCTCGCTCGCGCCTGCTGCGACCCTCTACTGATCCGCTGCATGCTCTTTTACTGATCCGCTCGATGCTCTCACCGATTTGTTCGACGGTTGCTCCTACGACGTTGTCATGAGCGCGCACGCGCCCGGTGCGCCGAAGACTCCGGTGGAGCCGAAGCCGGCGGCGTCCGTGCTGCTGGTGCGCGATGCTCCGGCGGGAGCAGGCGAGCCGCTCGAGGTCTACATGATCCGGCGCAACCGGGGCATGAAGTTCCTCGGCGGCTACTACGCGTTTCCCGGCGGCAAGGTCGATGCGGTCGACGGCTCGCCGGCGGCGCTCGCCCGCTGCCGCGGAGTCGGGGCCGCGGAGGCCGAGGCGATTTTTCAGGAGCTCGTGGGTATGCCGGCCCTGGCGTTCTGGGTCACGGCCGTCCGCGAGCTCCTGGAGGAAAGCGGCATCCTCCTCGCGTGCGACGAAGGTGTAAACGCGCTCGATCTGTCGGCGCCGCGAGTGCGCGACGGGATCGAGCGCTGTCGCGCGGCGCTCATGGCCGGCGAGGCGCCGCTCGACGCGCTGATCGCCCGGGAAGGGTGGTACTGCGACCTGCGGCCCCTGCGGTATTTGTCGCACTTCACCACGCCGACCTCCAGCCCCATCCGGTTCGCCGCGAGGTTCTTTCTCGGCCCGACGCCGCGCGGCCAGGAGCCGCGGCTCTTCACCGAGGAGACGTCGGAGGGATTCTGGATCGCTCCGGGCGAAGGCTACCGGCGCTTCCTGGCGGGCGACATGAAGATGGCCGAGCCCGCGGAGTACGGGCTCGCGTACCTGTCGCAGTTCGCCTCGCTCGCCGACCTCCTGGCCGCCCACGACGACCGACGCCACAAGTTCCAGGGGATCGCCGATCGGCTGGACGTGATGTGGTCGAGCTTCGACTGGAAGCAGAACC
>QHSM01000606.1 GCA_003221595.1 Candidatus Rokuibacteriota bacterium
CCGACCGCGGGTTCACTCTCGTCGAGGTCCTCGTGGCCTCGATGATCCTGGTCGTCGCCCTGGTGGGCATGGCGACCATGTTTCCTCTCGGGTACCGCCAGATCGCCGACGCCGGACGGATGACCATCGCGGTGACTGGAGCCCGGCACATCCTCGAGGACATGGGGACGCTTCCGTTTCCCGCCATCGATCCCTCGACGACCTGCGCCAATCCGCCTGGAAACCTCGACTGTTTCAACCCGGCCCAGGGGATGGTGTTCGACACGAACAACGTGGCCACCCTCCCCACGGCCGACCCGGCCCTGGCGATCGCCCGCCGCTGGCGCTACATGGTGGCGGGAGCGGGTCCCGGCTTCTCCTTCACGACAGCCGAAACGACCGCGTGGGGGAATCCGACGACGTTCGGGGGCAGCGCGACGGTGCGGGTCGACCCCGGCCCCAACAACGGCACGCGCGTGGTGACGGTGACCGTCACGATGCCGGGTCTGCCGACGCCCGTCACGGTCAACACCATCCTCGTGAGGATGTTCTGATGCGCATCACGACGCTTCGCGACCAGTCCGGCTTCTCGCTCATCGAGCTCATGGTCGCCATGAGCATCTTCCTGCTCATCCTCGTGGGGGTCTTCCAGGTCTTCGACCCGAGCAGCCGGGCCTACTCGACGTCCGAGCGGAAGCTCGACGTCCAGCAGAACGCCCGGGTGGCGATGGACGTGATGTCCCGGCAGATCCGGATGGCCGGCTATTTCCCGGAGAACATCGACGCCGACAACACGAACGACCTCAGCAACTCGATCCAGGTCGCGACGGAGTCGGCCCTGTCGATCGCCGGCGACCTCGACGGCACGGGCGTTAGTAACGTCTTCACCTTCTGCCGAACCAACGCCGGGTTGTGGCGGGTCAAGGGCCCGATCGGGGTTGCGGCGTCGTACACCTGCCCCAGCGGATCGCAGTCCGACCTCCTGGCCGAGAGCGTCACCGGGCTCAGCTTCGCGTACTTCGACGCCACCAACACGCCGATCCCGAGTCCGCCGACCGGCCCCTATTCGCTCGACGGCCAGGGCCTGGCGGCGGTCCCGAGCTTCGCGAACACGACGGCGCGCGGCGCCGTGCGGCGCATCGTCATCGCCGTGACGACCCGTGAGAGCGTGCCCAACCAGCCCGCGCAGACTTTCAACCTGACCTCGGACGTGAGGCTCAGGAATCCTTGAGGGAGAGCTCCAGCATGTACGGATCGTGGCGTCAGTGCACGAACGAGCGCGGTATCGCCTCGGTCATGGCCATCTTCGTCATGGTGATGATGCTGGTGGCCGGCATCTTCCTGGTCCGCATGTCCAGCACCGAGGGTGACATTGCCTACGGCTCCGTATCGGCCGAAGGCAGCTTCTTCGCCGCTGACGCGGGAATCAACGTCGGCGTCGCTCGAGTCGATCTGCTCCCGCCCCTCGTCGCCGTCGGCGGGCCGTGCGCGGCCACCGGGGCGATCGGCAACTACACGTACGCCCTGGGAGCGGGCGCCGGAGCTGACGCGAACTGCTTCCTGAACACGATCCAGAAGGCCGGCTACTCGATCGGCAGCGGCACCGGGTACAACCCGGGCGGCT
Organism: Candidatus Rokuibacteriota bacterium; assembly: GCA_003221595.1. Lineage (GTDB taxonomy): Bacteria > Methylomirabilota > Methylomirabilia > Rokubacteriales > CSP1-6 > AR31. Next base: position 1,604 of record QHSM01000606.1, read on the forward strand.
TCGTTTTCTACAACTATGCGATCACGGGGACCGGGACACCGACGACGACCTTCAAGAAGGCGCAGCGCGCGGTCGACGCCCAGGTGTCCTTCGGCCCGGTCGCACAGTGAGGTCAACCATGAAAAGCGTGAAGAGACTGAGCGCGTTCCTCGTGACTGCCGCGGCCGTCGCGGCGCTGGTTGTGCCGCCGCCGGCTCTCGCCGACGACAGCGACATCTTCGGCGCCAACATCCAGCCCAACGTCCTGATCCTGCTCGACAACTCGGGCAGTATGGACGAAGTCATCAACTCGCAGCCGTACGTTTCGAGTGACACCTACGACGTCATCAACCAGTGCGGGAACCTGAAGACCTCGCCCTGCTCCACCCCGGTCGTGTTCAAGGCCGTCTCGGGCGGCAAGTACACCGTGTACGCGCAAACCGTGGCCGACGTGAACAAGAACGCGGCGCGAACCGCGCTGAACTCGGTCGGTTACTGGTCCGGGAGCATTCAAAACTCCCAGGTTGACCTTTACCTCGGCAACTACCTCAACTATCAGATCGGGTTCTGCTCGGTCGTGGTGTGTGCCGGCGAGAAGAAGATCGACATCGCCAAGCGCACCCTCAAGGGCCTGGTCGACAACGTGACCGGCGTTCGCTTCGGCTTCATGAAGTTCTGGATGAACGACACTTACAGCACCGGCTGCAACAGCACCGCCCACTGCGGTGGGTCGATGGTCGCGCAGATGGGGACCAGCGCCGCCGTGATGAAGGCGGCGATCGAAGCGATCACCCCGTTCGGCTTCACGCCGCTGGGCGAGTTCCTGAGGGACGGCGACAATTACTACAAGGGCGCCCAGCTCAAGAACGGAAACACCTATACGACCCCGATCCAGCCCACGGTCGGCGCGTGCCAGCCGAACTTCATCATCCTGGTCTCGGACGGCTTGCAGAACGGCTACCTGAAAGCGGAGGACGAGGCAACAACCAGCTTCGCCACCGATTTTTCGAC
>QHSM01000607.1 GCA_003221595.1 Candidatus Rokuibacteriota bacterium
GGGCGACGCGAGCGTCTTGGCGCCGGCGGCAGCGAGCCGCTCGCCGTCGTCGCCGAGCAGGTCGATCAGCCTTGGCCCGGCGGCCATCGCGTAAATCTCGTCGCCGCGGACCACGCCGATGCGCTCCGTCGTCGCGGGAGGGATCTGAAAAGTCGCCCAGCGCATGGGGTCTCTCCTCTGGCGCTCTACTTCGCCGCGCCGGCGGCCTGGCGCATGGTCTTGAGATACGCGTCGCTGCCGTGCTGGAGCAGGCGCCCCACGCTGCTGTGGAAGTACTGCACCCCGAGGCCCAGGAACTTCGGGACGAGGTTGTCGGGGCAGCTGCACCCGGCGATGCGCCCGGCGCCGGTGATGATCTTCACGCCCCGTTCCATCATGGCCTGCACTTCCGGGTGGGCCTGCTGGCCGGTGTAGCCCATCGACTGAGACAGGTCGCCGGACCCGATGAAGTACACGTCCACCCCCGGCACCTTGACCAGATCGGAGAGGTTCTCGATGGCCTCCACTTCTTCGAGCATCAGGCACACGAGGGTGTTGCGGTTGGCTTCCTTGGCATAGTCGCCGGTCGTGCCCTTGAAGCCATAGTTCGCCGGACGGCCGCCGCTGAAGATGCCGCGGTGGCCTTCCGGCGCGTACTTCACCGCGTCGACGGCGGCGCGAGCTTCGTCCGCCGTGTTGACGTGGGGCACCTGCACACCCCACGCGCCCCGATCCAGGAACGGCGCGATGATCTCGGGCCTGTTCCCGACCGGACGCACGATGGGCGGCATGCCGGCGAGCTCGGCGGCGGCGATGCACGCCTCGGCGGTGTCCACCGTGATGGAGCCGTGCTCGTTGTCGAGCAGGATCCAGTCGAACCCGAGGTGGCCGAGCATCTCCACCACCGGCGGCGACGGGAAGGTGCACATGACGCCGAAGGCCGGTTTCCCGGCGTACAGCCGTTGCTTGAGAATGTTTTCTCGCATGATCGGCGAGTATACCCCGCCTTCAGGCCACCTCGCCGTGCCGCTCCGCGATGTGGTACACCTTGCTGCCATGAGCTCCGACCAGCGGTGCGCCGGAAAGATCGTCCTCGTCACGGGCGCGCAGCGCGGCATCGGGCGCGCCATCGCCGTCCGATTCGCCGAGGCCGGGGCGGACGTGGCGCTCAACTACCTGGACGACAAGGCGGCCGCCGAGTCCGCGGCGGCGGCGATCATCGCCCTGGGCCGTCGAGCCACGGCGGTCCACGCCGACATCGCGAAGCCCGAGGAGGCCAGGCGCCTCGTGGGCGCCGCAGAGCGGGCGCTCGGCCCGATTGACGTCCTCGTGAACAACGCGGCCATCTTTCCCCGGGCCCCCTTTCTCGAGCTCACCGAGGACGCGTGGGACGCGGTGCTCGACACCAACCTCAAGGCCACGTTCGTCTGCTCCCAGGAGGCGGCCCGTCGCATGGTCGCCGCCGGCCGGCCGGGGACAATCATCAACATCTCGTCGGGCGCGCCCTACCGCGGCTCGATGCGCGCCACCGCCTACATGGCGAGCAAGCTCGGCATCGTGGGGCTCACGCGAGGCATGGCCCGCGAGCTCGGCCCGCACCGCATCCGCGTCAACGCCGTGGCGCCCGGTGTCACGAACACCGCGATGCCGCGTGGGGGCAATACCGAGGATGCGCTGATGGCGCTCGGCCGCGCCAATCCGACCGGCCGTCTCGCCGAGCCGGAGGACATCGCGGACGTCGTCGTCTTCCTCGCAACCGACGAGGCTCGCTACGTCGTTGGCCAGCTGGTCCACGTCAACGGCGGCGACTATCACGGGTAGCCGGCGGTGCGCTGTCTCTTACTGAGGAGGAGGGAATCGCCATGAAGCGTCCGTCTGTCATCGCTATGGGCCTGCTGGTCATCGGGTTGACCGTGCTGGGCTGCGCCTACATGTCGTTCGGCCAGTCCGCCGCGGGCTGGACCACGCTCATCGACGGCGCCACCGGACTGGACAACTGGAGCCGCGTCGGCGAGGCCAACTGGCGAGTGGAGGACGGCGCCATCGTCGCCGACAAGGGCAAGGGCGGCTTCCTCGTCTCCAAGAGTTCCTACAAGGATTTCCAGATCCGGGCGGAGTTCTGGGCCGACCACACCACGAACAGCGGCATCTTCATCCGCTGCACCGATCCCAAGGCGATCACCGCCACCAACGCCTACGAGGTGAACATCTACGACCAGCGCCCCGACCCGTCCTACGGCACCGGGGGGATCGTGAACGTCGCGAAGGTTTCGCCGATGCCCAAGGCGGGCGGCAAGTGGAACACCTACGAGATCACGGCCAAGGGCTCCCAGCTCACGGTCGTGCTGAACGGCGTTCAGACCGCCAGTGTTCAGGACAGCAAGCACGCGGAGGGACCGTTCGC
>QHSM01000608.1 GCA_003221595.1 Candidatus Rokuibacteriota bacterium
TCGCGCGCCGGCAGCTGGAGCTCGCGGTGGCGCAGGCGGTGCCCTTCAAGGGCACGCCGGTCGTCGTGTGCGACGACGACGGGCGGCGCGCGACGCTCGCGGCGCGCACGCTCGAGCGGCTGGGCTACCGCCAGGTCTCGGTGCTCGACGGCGGCATCAACCGCTGGGTCACCGACGGGCTTGCGACCGAGTGGGGCATGAACGTCCCCAGCAAGGACTTCGGCGAGAAGGTGGAGGTCGTCAACCACGTTCCCGAGGTCGAGGCCAAGGATCTTGCGGAGCGCATCAAGAGCGGCGAGAAGTTCGTCATTCTCGATTCGCGCACGCCCGAGGAGTTCCGTCGCTTCTGCATCCCCGGCGGCCGCAGCGTACCCGGCGGCGAGCTGGCCCTGCGCATCACCGACATCGCCCGAGACGTCGACACGGACACGACCATCATCGTGAACTGCGCCGGACGCACGCGCAGCATCATCGGCGCGCGTGTGCTGCAGCGCATGGGGATTCCCCGGGTGTACGGCCTGAAGAACGGCACCGCCGGCTGGGTCCTCGCCGGGCACCAGCTCGAGACGGGCGCCGACCGCGTCCAGCTCCCGGAGCCGTCCGCCGCGGGAGTCGCCGCGGCCGAAGCGTATGCCGCGCGCGTGGCCGTCGAGGACGGCGTCCGCCTCCTGGACGTCCCGGCCTTGAAGAGCTTGATGGACCGGCGCGGCGCGGAGTCGATCTATCTCATCGACGTGCGCACGGCGGAGGAATACGCCGCGGGCCACATCCCGGGCTTCCGGTGGTTCCCCGGAGGGCAGGCGGTCCAGCGCTCCGACGACGTGGCCGTGGTGAAGAACGCCCCGGTCGTCTTCGTGTGCGACAAGAAGGCGCGCGCCACGCTGATCGCGTCGTGGTACCGGCAGATGGGGTTCCGCGAGGTCTTCGCCGTCGACGGCGGTACCACCGCCTGGTCGGCGAGCGGCGGCGCGCTGGAAAAGGGCTTGCCCGACGAGTCGCCCGTCGGATATCAGGAGGCGCGCAGCGCGGCGAAGTCCAGCTCGCCGCGCGAGCTTCAGGCCGCTCCACCGGCTTCGGTGATCTTCGTCGACACGAGCCAGGACTTCGCCCGCGGGCACGTGCCCGGCGCCCGCTGGGCGCCGCGCGGCTGGCTCGAGCTCTGGATCGGCGATATCGTGCCGTCGAAGAGCGCCCCTCTCGCGGTGACCTGCCTCGACGGCCGCAGCGCGCCGCTCGCGGCCGCGACCCTCAGAGAGCTCGGCTATCAGAACCTCTCGGTCCTCGACGGTGGAATGGCCGCGTGGCAGAAGGCGGGACTCCCCGTGGAGCGCGGTCTCTCCGGCGTGATGACGCCGCCCACCGACGTCGTCCCGGCCGGGCCGGATCGCAACTTCGCCGACATGCAGAACTATCTGCGCTGGGAAGAGGCGCTCGGCTCCAAGTACGCCCCGGGGCGATAGCGATGGCCGTCGAGTTCGGCGTGCTCATCCCCACGCGTGAGGCCGTCATGTCCGGCCGCCCGGAGACGGCGCCGCTCCTGACCATGGCCGAGCGCGCGGAGGCCGCGGGCTTCGACTCCGTCTGGATCGGCGACTCGCTCATCGCGCGGCCGCGCCACGAGCCGCTCACGCTCATGGCCGCCGTGGCCGGACGCACGCGCCGGGTGCGGCTCGGCACGGGCGTGCTCCTGCCCGCGCTGCGCAATCCCGTCGTGCTCGCGCACATCGTCGGCACGCTCGACCGCGCCGCCGAGGGCCGCGTCATTCTCGGCGTGGGCTTCGCCGCCGACAATCCGTCGATTCGCAAGGAATTCGCCGCCGCCGGCGTGCCCTTCGAGCGAAGGGTCGGGCGATTCCTCGAGACGATCGCGATCTGCCAGGCGCTCTGGCGGCGCGATCACGTGAGCTTCAGCGGCAAGCACTTCACGCTCGACGACGTCACGATGGAGCCCAAGCCCCACCGGCCGGGCGGCCCGCTTCGACGCGTGGTTTCCGACGGGGCCCAGCGTGGAGTTCTTCTTGCAGCATTTTCCCGGCGTGCAAGCGGCCGCGCGCGCGGCCGGCCGCTCTGCCGGCGCCGTGACGGGTGCGGCCTACGTCACGCTGGCGCTCGACGTGCTCGGCGGTGCCGGCGCGGCCCACCGCCAAAAGTCGCTCCTCGGTCTCCGGCGTGGCCACGCGGGTCAGCTCGCGGACCTTTGCGTACGAGAGCTCGCCGCGGGCGAGCGCCTGCGACAGCCGCGGCAGCGTGCCGAGGGCGCGGGCGACCCGGACGTGCTCGCGGGCGGCGCCGGGCGCGAACCCCACACGCCAGGAGAGCCAAGCGGCGCAGGAGCGAAAGCCGGTGTTCCAGCCCGCGCGGGCATCGAACTCGCGGATGAGATCGAGCAGGCGAGCGGTCGCAGCGTCGAGGTGGGCGGACAGCTCGGCGATCTCGTCGCCGAGCCGATCGACATCGCGGTCTGACGAAGAATTCTGCATGACGAGTCCCCCTTCTGCTGGGGCGACTCTACACCCGCGTTTTCGAGCCACCTCCGGGGCGCTCAGAGCGGCGATCGCGGCACAATCGCCATTTCTCACGAGAGCCAGTCCCACGATTCACAGCAGGCAAAGATGGGCCGTTGAGACCGCGTTCCCCGCGTGCCGGCGACACGCGGCGAAAGCCCGCGTAGAAATCCGTCAAGTGTGAAAATTCTAAGACGGTGGAGAGAGGCGGCGCGCCGTCGGCGAAGCGGCTCAGCCCCGCCGGAGCTTCGGCAGGAGCTTCGACGCCGCCTCATCGACCTGCGCCAGCTGATCGCCGCCGGCGAAGCGGAGCGCGAAGTGGGCCGCGCCGGCGTCGATCCAGCGCTGGAGCCACTCGACGCACCCTT
>QHSM01000609.1 GCA_003221595.1 Candidatus Rokuibacteriota bacterium
CGCGATAAACGGCGAGCGCGTCGCTGAAGCGGTCGAGATACTCCGCCGCGCGCGCGTCGTCGTACGCGTTGACCGGCGTACCGAGGGCGTCGAGGCTCGCGAAGTGCGCCCGGGTCGCCACCGGCCGATCCTCGGGCAGGGGCGCCGACCGATAGTGCGCGAGGTTCAGGGCCACCGGCGAGCCCGCCGGCAGGGTGGCCGTGAGCGTCGCGCACTCGCCGCCGGCCGCGGTCGAGGCGGAGACCGTTGCGGCGACGCTCTTCGTGTCACGGGCCGTCACCGCGCCCGCGACGAGCACCTCCTCGCCGTCGTGGATGGGCTTCGTGAAGCGCACGCTTGCCGTCCCGCGCTCCAGCCACGCCGCGCCGAACGCCTCCACCAGCGGATGCGTGAGGTAGGCGTACACGGTCACGCCGGGGACGAGGGCGCCGCGGAAGCCGAACCGGCGGGCGGTCTCGTCGTCGTGGATCTTGTTCTCGGAGCTCGACGATGTGTTACGGGCCTTCACGTGATAGTCGGGCAGGCGTTCCGTAGCGGCCTCCTTCGCTGCAGTCCGGTGGAGGCAAGTATATAATCATCCCGCTCATGGCGCGCGGGCTCCTCATCGCTCTGGTCGTCATCGTTGTGCTCGTCGGCGCCGTCGCCGCGTGGGCGGTCTCCGTCAACAACCAGCTCGTGAGGCTCGATCAGGACGTCAACGAGAAGTGGGCGCAGGTGCAGAACGTCTACCAGCGCCGGGCCGACCTGGTGCCGAACCTGGTCGAGACCGTCAAGGGATTCGCCGCGCAGGAGCGCACGGTGCTCGAGGAGGTCACGAAGGCTCGGGCCAGCGCCTCGTCGATCCAGCTCACGCCGGAAGCGCTCAAGGATCCGAAGGCGCTCGAGAAATTCCAGGCGGCGCAGAGCCAGCTTTCCGGCGCGCTGTCGCGCCTGCTGGTCACCGTCGAGCGCTACCCCGAGCTCAAATCGAACCAGAATTTCCTGGCCCTGCAGAGCCAGCTCGAGGGAACCGAGAACCGGATCACCGTGGAGCGCCGCAAGTTCAACGAGTCCGTGCGCGACTACAACACCCGCCTGCGCCTCTTCCCGGGCTCGCTCGTCGCCGGCTTCTCCGGCTTTCAGGCCCGGCCGTTCTTCGAAGCGGCACCCGACGCGGCCACCGTGCCCAAGGTGAAATTCTAGCCTGCTCCTCGCGGTTGTCCTCGCCGTCGCTCTCGTCCTGCCGTCCGCGCCGACCGGCCATGTGAACGACTACGCCGGGCTCCTGAGCCCGGCCGAGCGCGAGCGGCTCGAAGCGCTGCTGACCGAGCGCGAGCGGGCCGCCGGGCCGCAGATGGCCATCGCGGTGTTCCGATCGCTCGACGGCGAGAGCGTCGACGACGTCGCGAACCGGCTGTTCCAGAAGTGGCGCCTCGGCGCGAAGGCGCTCGACAACGGTGTCCTCCTCGTCCTGTTCGTCCAGGACCGGAAGGTGCGCATCGAGGTCGGCTACGGGCTCGAGGCGGTGCTGACGGACGCCGCTGCAGCGAAAGGCTGAGTCGCGCCGGGGGCTCTCGACGCGGGAGATCTATCTGCTGTTCTTTCTCGCGTGCGTGGGGATCACCTTCGTCAGCCTCGCGTGGAACGTGTCGAATCAGCGCGGCTACACCGCCGGACGCCGCGGCTGGAGCTCGTCGGGCCCGGGCGGCTGGTATGGCGGCGGCTGGGGCGGCGGGGGCTGGAGCGGCGGTGGGTCTTCCGGTGGCGGCTTCTCGGGCGGCGGTGGCAGCTCGGGCGGTGGCGGCGCGAGCGGGAGCTGGTGATGGCGCGACACCCGAAGTGGGCGCAGCGGTTCCTGAGCGAGCCCGATTTCGACGCGATCGCCGACGCGATCAAGGCGGCCGAGTCGCGCACGTCGGCGGAGATCCGGGTGCATCTGGAGCGCCGCGTGCCCCGGCGGCTGCTCCGGGGCCGCCACGACGCGCTGGCGCGAGCGCAGCACGTGTTCAGGCGCCTGGGAATGCACCGGACGGCCGAGCGACACGGCGTGCTGATCTACGTCGCGGTCGAGGAGCGTCGGCTCGCGGTCGTCGGCGACGAGGGCATCCACGGACGCGTCGGCGACCTTCACTGGAACGAAGTGCGCGATCTGATGCTCGAGATCCTGCGCGAGAACGGTCCCCCGCGCCGGGCGCTCGAGCGCGCGATCGAGGCGCTCGGCCGGGCGCTCGCCGAGCACTATCCGCGGAGGCCCGACGACTGGAACGAGCTGAGCGACCAGGTGAGCCTCGCGTGAGGCGTGGGTATACTTCCCTCACGATGCTCCGCCTGATCGCGAGCGCGCTCGTCGTCCTACTGCCGGTGTCCGTCGCGGCGCAGGAGGCGCCGGGCCAGGATCCCTCGGTGCTCGAGCTTCGGCGCGCCCGCGAGTCCTCGGCGCGCCGCCCCATCGTGCATCCAGCCCCCCCGCTCGACGAGGCGGTGCGCGAGGCCGAGCGCGTGAGCGCCGAGAACGAGAGCGCGCAGCGCGCCGAGGATCTCCTGCGCGAGCAGAGATCGTCCGCCGCGAACCGCCGCCCGGACCTCGACTACGACGTCACCAGCGGCATCCAGCGGCGGAACCTCCAGCGCTTGCGCTGACGGTGCGCGTGCTAGAGTGAGCGCGGTCTTCGAATGACACGCGACGACATTCCGACGCCGGCGCTGCTCCTCGACCTCGACCGCTTCGAGCGGAACATCCGCCGGATGGCCGCGCATGCGCGCGCCGCCGGCAAGAACCTCAGGCCGCACGCGAAGACGCACCGCTGCCCCGAGGTCGCCCGGCGTCAGGTGAGCGCGGGGGCGCTCGGCGTCGCCTGCGCCAAGCTGGGCGAGGCCGAGGTGATGGCGCGCGCGGGGGTCCGCGGCCTTCTGATCACAACCGAGGTGGTCTCGCCGGCGGCGATCCGGCGGCTCATGCAGCTCGTCTCGGCGGCGCCCGACACGCTGCTCGTCGTCGACAACACCGACAACGTCAAGACGCTCGGGCGCGAGGCCGCCGCCGACGGAGTCACCCTCAATGTCCTGGTGGACGTCGACGTGGGAAACCGGCGTACCGGAATCGCGCCCGGCGAGCCTGCCCTCGCGCTGGCGCGCACCGTGGTCGCGCAGCCGGCGCTCCGCTTTCGCGGGCTGCAGGGCTACGCGGGCCACTGCGCTCACGTCATCGGCTGGGAGGCGCGGCAGGCTGCGTCGCGCGCGGCGCTGGCGCCGCTCATGGCGACGCGCACGATGATCGAGGCGGCCGGATTGCCGGTCGAGATCGTCGCGGGCGGCTCGACGGGCACCTGGGACATCGACGTCGAGCTGCCGGGGCTCACCGAGCTGCAGGCCGGCTCCTACTGCGTGATGGACCTCGAGTACCGGCGCATCGGCGGCCGCGCCGGCGCCACGCTCGGCGAGTTCGAGATGGCGCTCACGGTCATCACGACGGTCGTCAGCACGCCCACGGCCGACCGGGCGATGGTCGACGGCGGGCTCAAGTCCTTCTCGACCGACAAGCCGTTTCCACCGGAGTCGGTGGAGCGCCCGGGCGTCGAGTTCACGTTCGCCGGCGACGAGCACGGGCGGCTGACCGTCACCGATCCCTCGCGCCCGCCGCGGCTCGGCGAGCGCATCGAGTTCTTCCCGCCCCACTGCGACCCGACGATCAACCTCTACGATCGGATCTACGCGATGCGCGGCGACACCGTCGAGGCGGTGTGGGACGTGGCGGCGCGCGGCCGGAGCGATTAGGCCGCCGGACGGTAGGCGATCAGGTAGCGGTGCTCGCCCTCGAGCACGATCTCGCCCCGCTGGTTTCGCAGCGCCACGCGCAGCGTCAGGAGTCCCGACGACCGCTTGCGCTCCAGGGCGACGACCTCGTGCTCCGGGTAGATCGTGTCGCCGAGAAACACCGGCGCGCGGAATCGCGCCGTCTGCTCGACGAACGCGACGATGGAATGCTCGAGCAGCGGCGCGAGGGTGGAGGCGCCGACCGCGGTCAGCGAGCTGAGCAGCAGACCGTGCGCCAGCCGGTGACCGAAGCGCGTCTTCTTGCCGTATTCCTCGTCGTAGTGAATCGGGTGGTTGTCGCCGGTCATCCCGGCGAAGAACATGAAGTGCGCGTCGGTCAGCGTCCGCGACGGGCTCTTGAACCGATCGCCGACCGTGAAGTCCTCGAAGTAGCGTTCGCTCACCAGGCCGCCCAGAACGCGTCCTGAACCGCCGCGGCCGTCTCCAGACCGAAGAGCGTCTCGCGAAGCTTCGCCGCGCCCGGGAATCCGCTCGCGTACCAGGCCAGGTGCTTCTTGAGCTGAACGAGCGCGGTCGGCGCCGAGAGATGCGTGTCGATCAGCTCGGTGTGACGCCGGATGATCCGCGCTCGCTCGGTGCGCGGGGCGTCGCCGGCCCCGAAGATCCACGGGGCGCCGAGCGCGCCGCGCCCGATCATGACGGCGGCGCAGCCGGTCGCCGCGATCATCGCCGCGGCGTCGGCGCGGCTCCGGATGTCACCGTTGCCGACGACCGGGATGGCCACCGCGTCGACGACCGACGCGATGATCTCCCACGGCGCGACGCCCGCGTACTGCTGCGAGCGGGTCCGCGGATGGACCGTGATCGCGTCGACGCCCTCGCCCTCGGCGATGCGGGCGATCTCGACGGCGTTCACCGTGCGCTCGTCCCAGCCGCCGCGGATCTTGACGGTGAAGCGGATGCCGATCGCCTTGCGCATCGTCCTCAGGATCACGGCGGCGCCCAGCGGGTCGCGCATCAGCGCCGCGCCCTGACCCTTGCTGACGATCTTGGTCACGGGGCAGCCCATGTTGAGGTCGATCGCGTCGGCGCCGGCAGCCTCGAGGCGCCGGGCCGCCTCGGCGAGCACGTCGGGGTCCGCGCCGAGCAGCTGCATCGCGATCGGACGCTCCTCGGGCAGGAACCGGGTCAGCTCCGCCGTGCGGGCGCTGCCCTGGAGGAGCGCCCTGGCGTCGATCTCCTCGTTGGTGAGCGGGCCGGCGCCGCATTCGCGGCAGACGAGCCGGAAGGGCGTGTTGGTGACGGCCGCCATCGGGGCCAGGCGCAGGTCGATCATCGTCTCCAGCATCTCACGACGCCCGGCCGATCACTCCACCAGCGCGACCGCACGGACCGGAGAGCCGTCGGCGCCGTCGAGCTTGAGGGGCAACGCCATGAAGCGACAGCGCGGCGCGCCGATCTGGTCGAGGTTGGTCAGGTACTCGATCACCGTGATGCCGGCCGGGAAGAAGATCGCGTGCGTCGTGTATTCATCGCGGGCGGGGCGTCGCCGCGGCTCGGCGACAGTGTCGCGGATGCAATGATCGGGCGGATAATCGTAGCCGACGGCCTTGACCTGCCGGGCCACGAGCCACTGGCAGGCGCTCGGGCCCGTCCACGGCCCCTGCTTCCAGAATGCCTCGTCCGCGACGCTCGTGCGCTTGGGCCAGTCGGTCCGCAGCAGCACGATGTCGCCGGCGCGCACGTGCTCGCCGCGGCGCTTGAGATCCTCGGCGGTCACCTCGCCGTTGGCGCCGAGATGGGTGAGATCGACCACGGCCGCGTCGCCGACCCACTGGTCGACCGGCATCGCGGCGATGTCGCGGCCGTCGACGAGGAAGTGCAGCGGCGCGTCGACGTGCGTGTAGACGTGACAGCCGATCGTGAGCAGCGTGCTCTGCAGGGGATGGCCCTCGGCGTGCGACGCCACGAGCTGCGGCGCCACCTTACCAGCGGAAGTGCGGCCGGATCGGGAAGCTCAGGTCGACGATCCGCATCGGGGTCAGCGGTCGGCGACGAGAACGGCGACCGGGAACCCGTAGTGAATCTTGCCGTCCTCGAGCCGTGTCTGGATGCCGAGCGCGTCGTCGGCGAGCGAGGCCCGGAAGAGCGCGCGGATCTTGTCGTCGTCGCCCGGGTTCGGGAACGAGCGCGCGATCAACGCTTCCATCTCGCTTTCCAGGCGATACCACGTCAACCGCGGCTCGGGCAGCCCGGCCTTCGCGTAGAGGCTCTTGTGCTCGTCGGCCGGCATGGCGCGAACGTGCGAGGGATCGCGGAGCTTCTCGACCCGGTTGAACGCATCGGCCCGGTCCGGCGCCGGCGCGCTGTCGACGACCATCACCTTGCCGCCGGGCGTGGCG
>QHSM01000264.1 GCA_003221595.1 Candidatus Rokuibacteriota bacterium
GTGACGCCGTTGACGAAGTCGGCGTCACTCGAGGCGAGGAAGCAGATGACCCGCGCCTGGTCCTCGGGCACGGCCACCCGGCCCAGCGGCACGCGCGCGTTCTCGCGGGCCTGCTCCTCCGGTGAGAGCCGGTCCCAGCGCGGGCGAAGCCGCGGGCTCAGGGTGAGGCTCGGGGCGATGGCGTTCACGGTCACGCCGTACGGGCCGAGCTCGAACGAGAGCTTCCGCGTGAAGGCGATGATCCCGCCCTTGGCGGTCGCGTAGGCGCTGCTGCTGGTGGGGCTCAGGCCCCGGCCGGCGATCGACGAGAGGTTGACGATCTTGCCGGAGCGCTGTCGCTTCATCACCGGCGCGACCGCGTTGCAGAAGAGGAACGTGCCGGTCAGGTTGAAGTGGAGCATTCGCTGCCACTCGTCGAGCGTCAGCTCGTCCACCGCGGCGGAGGGCTTCGGAATGATGGTGCTGCCACCGACGGCGTTGACGAGGATGTCGATGCGCCCGTGCTCGTCGACCACCCGCCGAACCGCCGCCGACACCTGCGCTCCGTCGAGCGCGTCCGCCACGAGCCCGTGCGCGTTTCCGCCGGCCGCCCGGATGCCGCCCACGACCTGGTCCAGACACTCCTTGTCGACCTCGACCGCGACCACGGTCCCGCCCTCTCGACCGATGATCTCGGCGGTCGCCCGCCCGATCCCGCGGCCCGCCGCCGTGATCAGCGCGACTCGTCCCGTGAATCTCATGGCCCGCCCTCCTTTCCTAGCCGCACCTGCTTTCCTAGCCGCACCTCGGCCGGCGGGGCCCCAGCCCCGCGACGGCCTGCGGCGCGCACGGCTTCTAGCGCTCGCTGAACCCTAGGGCGCGCGACTTGCCTTGTCAATTCGCCCCTGCTAGGCTCCGGGCCATGCGATACGAAATGATCTCCGCCGACTGCCATCTCGATCTCTGCTGGCTTCCGCCCGACCTCTTCACGTCCAGAGCGTCCGCGGCGCTCAAGGAGCGGATGCCGTACACGAAGGACAGCCCGAAGGGGCCGGTCTGGGTCACCAACAAGGGCGCCGGCCTCGGGCTGGCATGCGGCATGGGCTCGGCGGGCCGGGAATACGTCCCCGGTCGCATTCATCGCTCGGATCGCATGGCGTCGACCGGGCTCTACGAGGACGGCAAGCGCGGGATCCGCCGCATCACCGACCCCGATCTGAGGCTCAAGGATCAGGATCGGGACGGCGTCCAGGCCGAGGTGCTCTACGGCGTCCTCGGCACCACCGGCCGCATGAACGACCCGGAGGCGGCGGTCGAGGTCCTGCGCATCTACAACGAGTGGCTCGCCGACTTCTGCTCGACGCATCCCGACCGCTACGCCGGGCTCGCGTCGATCCCGAACCATCCGCTGGAGGCGGCCATCGCCGAGGTCGAGCGCGTCGTCAAGCGCGGCGCCCTGCGGGGGGTCGACATCGCGAACTCGTCGGACCTCAAGCCTCTCTGGGACCCCTACTGGAATCCGCTCTGGGACGTGATCGACGGCTGCGGCCTGCCGCTCCACTTCCACACGGTCGGCGGCTACACGCCCGAGCACATCCGCAAGGTCATCATGATCGGCTCCGATCCGTCACGCGCCGGCGCGCCGGACGCGCCGAAGGTCGACCTTCCGGTCGCGCGGTCGGCGTTCGCCTCGAACATCACCCAGTTCCAGATGAACATGTCCAACATCCTCACCTCGATGATCTTCTCGGGGGTGTTCGAGCGCTATCCGCGCTTGAAGCTCGTGCTGGGCGAGTCCGGGATCGGCTGGATTCCGTACGTCCTCTGGCGCATGGACGCCGAGTGGGAGGATCAGTTCAAGGACCTCTCGCTCACGATGCCGCCGAGCGAATACTGGAAGCGGCAGTGCTGGGCGACCTACCAGACCGACCCGATCGGCGTGAAGCTGCTCGACGAGCTCGGCGCCGAGAAGGTCATGTGGGGCTCGGATTTCCCGCATCCCGACGGGGTGTGGCCCGACTCCCGCGAGTACATCGCCCGCGAGCTCGGCCATCTCCCGGAGAGCGTGCGCCGCAAGGTCGTCTGCGAGAACGCCGGAAAGCTCTACGGGCTGATCCGGTAGCCCGCGACCGGCCCGTCCAGGAGGCCTTGCTCAGGCGGGGCTGAACGACTGGCGGGGTCGCGCGTTCGGCAGGGCGAGGGCGACCAGGTGGTCGAGCTGACCGAAGTCGAAGGGCTTCGGGATGAACGCGAACACGCCGCAGTTGAGGGCCTCGGCGGCGGCCTTGCTGTCGCGGCTCGCCGTGATCACCATCACCGGGACCCTCGTGTCGATGTTGCGGAGCTGCTTGAGCGCCTGCAGACCGTCCATCACCGGCATGTGCAGGTCGAGGACCACCAGGTCGGGCCGGCCGCGCAACACCATCATGACGCCTTCGGCGCCGTTGGCGGCGGTCTCGACCATGTAGGTCGTTCCGTGATTGAAGCTCTTGAAGAACTCCGTCAGCACCTGCCGGATGGTTTCCTCATCGTCGATGATGAGGACCCGCTTGGTCGGTCGTTCGAACGGCTTGTCGGGGCGCTTTTCCATGCGAGCCATGGGCGACGCGTGAAGAACGAGCAAGCAAAGTGCCACTGGCCCCGTATGGCCAATGGTGATTGTTCTCGGGCGCTTACATGAGTGGGCTCGAGCGTCGGATCCCCGTCGTTGTGACAGGGTGGTTTGCCAATCCGGCGCGTGATTCTTTCCGGAATGAACCCGCCCGGTCGGCGCGCGCGCTCAGCTCAGACCGCGCGCTTGTCCTTCAACGCCTTCAGCTCGTCCGCGCTCAAGCCGAGCCACTGGCCGAACACTTCCGCGTTGTGCTCGCCGAGCATCGGCGCGCGCTTGACCTCGGTCGGTGAATCGGACATGCGCACGGGATTGCCCGGCATCGGGTAGCGGCCGCGCGCCGGATGTTCGAGGTCGACCACCATCCGGCGGTGCAGCAGCGACGGATCGGTGAAGACCTCGCCCGAGTCGAGCACCGCGCCGCACGGAATCCCGGCGTCGCCCAGCGTCTCCATCACCTCGTGCTTGGTCCGTTTCTCCGTCCACCCCTCGACCAGCGCATCGAGCTCGTCGTTGCGCGCGACCCGTCCCATCCGGTCGGCGAGCGTCGGATCGTCCCCGAGCTCGGGGCGCCCGAGAATCTTCGAGAAGATCTTCCACATCTCGAGCGTCGCGCAGTGGATGAAGACGTAGTCGTTCGGCCCGAACGGGCGGCAGCGGTACAGGCTCGACGGCGCCCCGCCCGGAGAACGGTTGCCGCGCCGCGGCACGGGCTTGCCGGTCGAGTAGTGCTCGCGGAAGTGGATACGAACCAGGTTGAGGACCGCGTCCTGCTGGGCGACCTCGATGCGCTGGCCCACGCCGGTGGTCTGGCGCTGAACGATCGCGGCGAGGATCCCGATGGCCAGGTGGAGCCCCGCGCCCGTGTCGCCGAGCCCCGCCTCGACCTTCGTGGGCGGCCCGTCGCCCGTTCCGGTGACGCTCATCGCGCCGCCCATGGCCTGCGCGATCATCTCGAAGCTCTTGTAGTTCGCGTAGGGGCCGGTGCTGCCGAAGCCCTTGACCGAGCCCGAGATGATTCTCGGATTCATGCGACGCAGGTCGTCGTAGCCGAAGCCCAGGCGCTCGAACGAGCCCGGACCGAAATTCTCGATCAAGACGTCGGCGCGCTCGACCATCTTCTTGAGAATCGCGCGCCCCTCGGCGGTCTTGAGGTCGAGCGTGACGCCCTTCTTGTTGTTGTTCAGCATCAGGAAGAACCAGGCGTCCAGATCGGGACTCTCCGACAGCGCGCGGCGTCCCGGCTCGCCCCCGGGCGGCTCGATCTTGATGACGTTCGCGCCGAGCCACCCCAGCATCTGGGCGCAGCTCGGGCCTGCCTCGTACTGCGTGAGGTCGAGCACCACGATCCCGTCGAGGGCCTTTGCCATGTGGGTCACATCCTCCTGGGACTAGGTCGAATAGGCGGAGAAACGCACCGTGGTGGCGCGCGCCGTGTAGTCGGTCACCACGTTGACCACTGCCGGCTTGCGAGACGCGTACGCCCGCTCGAGGGCCGCCCGGATCTCGTGCGGCTTCTCGACGAACTCACCGTGAGCGCCGTAATCGATGGCGACCTTGTCGTACCGGGTATAGCCGAGATTGCGGCCGGGCTTGTCCTGCTTGGGATCCGCGGTCCAGCCGCCGTTGTTGCTGATGACGACGAGCACGGGGATCTTGTGGCGCACGGCCGTGTCGATCTCCGTCCCGTTGATGCCGTAGGAGCCGTCTCCGTGCAGGACGACCACCTGCGTGTCCGGGCACGCGACCTTCGCGCCGATACCGAACGGCAGCCCGACGCCCATGCAGCCGAAGGGACCGGAGTTCAGCCGATGGCCCGCCGTGAAGGTCGGGATCGACTGGCGCCCGTAGTTGAGGATCTCCTGGCCGTCGACGACCAGGATCGCGTCGCGGCGCAGGAAGTCGCGGACCTCCTTGCAGAGCCGCAGCGGATGGATCGGCACCTTGTCGTCGCTCATGGCCTTCTCGGACTCGAGACCCTTCTCCGCGTCGATGCTCTTCAGCCGGTCGACCCACGTGCGATAGCGGCCCTTGTCGAGCTTGCCCTTCGCCTCGGCCGTCAGCTGCTGCAGGACGGCGCGGGCATCGCCGAAGATCGGCACGTCCGCCGGACGGTTGTGGCCGAGCTCGGTCGGATCGACGTCGACCTGGATGACCTTCACGTCCGCGGCCCAGCGCGGCGGGCGCCCGAACTGGATGACGTAGTTGAACCGGGTGCCGACGTTCAGGATGACGTCGGCCTCGGCGAAGGCCCTGGCGCGGGCGAAGAGGAACGCGAGCCCGTGGTCCTCGGGGATGGCCCCGCGCGAGAGCGGCGTCGTGTAGAAGGGGATTCCCGCCGTCTCGACGAAGGACTGGAGCGCCGCGCCGGCGTCCGACCACCACACGCCGCTCCCGGCGATGAGCAGAGGCCGCTCGGCCCGCGAGAGCAGCGCGATCGCCTCCGTAATGGCCGCGGGATCGCCGTGGGCCCGGGGCGCGGGCCTCCAGTGCGCCGGCATCGGGACGGCTGACTCCTCGACGACCTCGCCCAGGACGTCGCCGGGAAGGTCGAGGAACACCGGCCCGGGTCGGCCGGACGTGGCCTGGCGGAAGGCGGTCGCCACGACGTCGGGGATGCGCTTGGCGTCGAGGATGCGCGTGGCCCACTTGGTGATCGGCTTGTACAGCGAGAGCTGGTCGACTTCCTGGAACGCGTCCATTCCGAAGAAGATCCGCGGGCTCGTGCCGCCGACGGCGATCAGCGGAGCGGCGTCGACGAACGCGTTGGCCACGCCGGTCGCCATGTTGATCGTTCCCGGACCGGAGGAGGCCATGCACACGCCGGGACGCCGCGTCAGGCGGCTGTATGCGTGCGCCATCATGGAGGCGCCCTGCTCGTGACGGCTGTCGATCGCCCGCACACCGAGCTTGATACAGGCGCTCTCGGTCTCGAGCATCGGCCCGCCCATGAGATAGAACAGCGTGTCCATGCCCTGGGCCTTGAGCGACTTGGCGAGCAGCTCCGAACCGGTGATCGATCCCATGGCGCCCTCCGTGTACGAGCCGGTGGCTGAGAAGATACCCGAATTCCGCTTCGGTGTCTCCGTCCGCGGGCAGGCAGCTCGGCCCTGAGTGGCACGGCCGGGGGGGTGCGTGAGACACTGGGCCTATGCGATTCCTCGGCGGGCGCTGGCTGCTCGGAGCGGTCGCGATGGTCTCAACTCTCGCGCCGGCAACCGCCCCCGCCCCGGCCGCCGCCGAGGTCCAGGAGAGCTCGGACCGGGCCTTCCGCCTGGAGTGGTCGAGAGGCGGGCGGAAGCTCGACGGCTACGTGTACAACCAGACGAGCCGGTACGCCTCGCGGATGCGGCTGCTCGTGGAAGGCGTCGACGGTTCCGGAAAGGTCACGGCCGCGACTTCGACGTGGGTCCCGGACGTCCCGCCGAACAACCGGACGTACTTCCAGGTCGCCGTCCCGGACGCCCCGTCCTATCGAATCACGATCGAGTCCTACCACTGGATCCAGGAAATCGCGTCGGGCGACGATCGCCGCGAGACCCGGCGATGACGAGCCACCGGAGCGCCGCGGTCCTGCTCGCGGGCGTCCTGATGGGGGCCGCCGTCACCTTGGCGCCGCCCGTTCCGGCGGGCGAGGTTGTCTCGAAGGAGACTCTCGACGCGTACTTCCGGCTGGAGTGGTCGAAGGCCGGGCGCCAGGTCAACGGCTACGTCTACAACTCCTCGAACCGGCGCGCCGGACACATGCAGCTGCTCGTCGAAGGCCTCGGCGCGGGCGGCGCCGTCCTCACCCGGACGTCGACCTCGGTTCGCGACGTCCCGTCCAACAACAGCGCGTTCTTCGAGGTGCCGGTCGCCGAGGCCCCGTCCTACCGGGTCTCGATCGTGAGCTTCGACTGGGTCGAGGACCGCCTGGATCGTCGCAGGAGCTTCTAGCTTCCGCCCGGATCAGACGGCCGGCTCGCCGGCCGTCACCGCGATGCACTGGCCGGAGAGGTTCTTCGCGGCCTCGCTGCACAGATAGACCGCGAGCGACGCGATGTCCTCGGCCGTCGACATGCGCCTGAGCGGCGACCGCTCGACCAGCCTCTGACGCTCCTCCTCGAAGGTCACACCCTTCACCTGGGCCTGACCGGCAATGACGCTGTCGATGCGAGGGCCCGCGACGGCGCCGGGGGCGATCGCGTTGACCCGGATGTTGTGGGGCGCCAGCTCGAGGGCGAGGCCGAACGTCATCCCGACCTGCCCGGCCTTGGCCGAGCAGTAGCCGATCCGATAGGGGAGCCCGCGGCGGCCCGCCACGGACGTGATGTTCACGATCGAGCCCCCGCCGGCCTTGATCATCGAGGGCACCGCGAACCGCGTGCACATGTACGAGCTCGTCAGGCATGAGTTGATCGTGTAGTACCAGTCCTCGGTCGTGTAGTCCTGCACCGGCTTGGTGGGACCGCCGTCGCCGGCGTTGTTCACGAGCGTGTCGAGCTTGCCGAAGGCCTTCACCCCGGCCTCCACGATGCGCTGCGCGTCGGCCTCGACGGCCGCGTCGCCGACCACCGCGATCGCCCGGCCGCCGTCGGCCTTGACCATCGCCGTCGTCTCCTCGACGAGATCGCGGGAGCGGGCCGCGCAGACCACGGCGGCGCCTTCGCGCGCGAACAGGCGGCTCATGACGCGGCCGACTCCCTTGCTCGCGCCGGTGATGAGGGCGACCTTTCCCTCGAGCTGTCCCATGGGTCCTCCCTCCGTGCTCAGCGAAACGCCTGGATGAGCTCCTCGAGGGCCATCATCTGTCCGCCGCGCGTCGACGACGCCACCACGATGAGCGTCCGCACGCCCGTCGCCAGCCACGCCTCGACCCCCGCCCGCACATCCGCCACGCTGCCGAAGAGCGTGACGTCGCGGAGCCAGCGATCGGACATCAGCTCGGGGACCCGCTGGACCTCGCCCCGCGCGAGCGCGCCCCGGATCGCCAGCATCTCCTCCTCGTAGCCCGCCTCGATCCAGTAGTTCTGGTAGTTCGGCAGGCGCACGTAGGACGCGAGGGTCATTCGCATGACCGCGGCGGCCGCGGCGCGGTCGTCGTCGATGCAGGTCGGCACCATGTTGCCGATGAAGAACGCGGCGTCGTCGTGGGCCGACGGCGGAAGGTGGCGCAGCGACGCCGCCATGTGCGAGCGCGCGCCGTTCGCCCACACGGCGCCCTGCGCGAGCTCGCCGGCCAGCTCGACCATGCGGCGGCGCAGCGTCGCGAGCACGATGGGCGGGAGCCCGCCGACCTGGCTCGCGTGGCCGCGCACGTCGGCCACGAACTGCCGGATGTCCTCGAGCGGCTTGCCGGCCCGGAGCCCGAGCCGCTCGTAGGTCGGCCCGTGGCTCACGCCGATCCCGAATCGGAACCGGCCGCCCGACAGCTCGTGGATGACCGCCGCCATCTGCGCGTACTCGAACGGGTGACGCGTGTAGATGTTCGCGATGCTGGTCCCGAACGCGATCTCGCGCGTCGAGAGCGCCAGCGCCTCGCAGAGGGCCAGGCCGTCGCCGGGGCTCGGACAGTAGATGCCGGTGAACCCCTCACGCTCGAGACGCTGGGCCATCTCGAGCGTCGCGCGGCGCCGTCCGGCGACCGCGACGAGACCGACCGCCGGCTTGGTCGTCATTCCGGTGAGTATACGGCCTCCTTGCCACGGCGCCCCGCGCTCACTATGATCGGCGCACTTTAGATCGCAAGGAGACCCTCATGAAGATCCACCGGCTCTACACGGACAAGAACGGCGAGTCGCACTTCCAGGACGTCGACGTGGAGTACGCCGAGACGACCCGCGCCGGGAGGCTCTCGAAGCGGATTCCCGCCACCGGGATCATCTTCCGCGAGGTCCAGCCGGACTACGACCTCGACTGGCATCCGGCGCCGCGGCGCCAGTACATCATCAACCTCGACGCGGGCGTTCAGATCACCGCGAGCGACGGCGAGGCGCGCCGCATCGGCGCCGGCGAGGTCATCCTCGTCGAGGACACGCACGGCAAGGGACATCTCTCCAAGGCCATCGAGGGCAAGGTGCGCAACTGCATCTTCGTCACGCTGGAGTAGTGGGCGCGGCCGTTCCGGTCAGGCCGTCGCGAGTAGAACTCGTCGCACCACGCGCTTGACGCTCTCGAGCGCGAAGGGCTTCTCGAGCTGGGGCGCTCCGGTCTGCGCGAGGAATGCCCGGGTGCTCGGATTGAGGACGTCCCCGGTGACGAAGACAAAACGTCGGACCAGATGCGGATCGCGCCGCTCCAGCTCGCGGTAGAGCTCCGGACCACTCAACACGGGCATGCCGCTGTCGCTGATGATCAGGTCGTACTTCCGCGCCGCCAGCCTCTCGAGCGCCACGGCGCCGTTGGCCGCCGTATCGACCTGGTAGCCGTCGCGCGACAGTGCCTCGGCCAGCAGCGCCGCGACCGCGGGCTCATCGTCGACCACCAGGATGGTTTTCCCCGGTACCGGCAGCGCCGCTTCGAACGGCTCGGGCTCATCGTTTGTTGTGACCGGCGGCGTTTCCACCGGCAACTCGATGAGAAACCGGGCTCCCTCACCGGGTCGGCTCTCGACGCTGATGGCGCCCCCGTGCCCCTCGACGATGCCACGCGCCAGGGCGAGCCCGAGCCCTGTACCCTCGCCTTCGGGCTTGGTCGTGAAGAACGGCTCGAAAATCCGCGCCTGAATCTCCGGAAGAATCCCGGGACCGGTGTCGGCGACCTCGATGCGCGCTCGTCGGCTCTGAACCTCGTAGCGTGTGGCAAGGCTCAGCCGGCGAGGCGGCGGAGCTTCTCGCAACGCCTGGCGCGCGTTCGCGATGAGGTTCAATACGACCTGCTTCAGCTGGTGCCCGTCGGCCCACACCAGCGGCAGGTCGCTCTCGAGGTCAAGCTGAACGTCGATGTTGTCGATCCGAAGCTCGAAGGCCAGCAACTCCACCGCGTCCCGCAGAAGCTGGGTCAACACCACGCGCCCCCGCTCCGGCGGGCGGCGCCGGGCCATCGCCAGGAAGCTCCGCACGATGCGCACGCAGCGCTCCGCGGCCTCCTCGATGTCGCGGGCTCGTGCGCGGACGCCGTCGTCGGCCGCCGAGGCGGCAAACAGTCCGGCCTGTCCGAGGATGACCGACAGGGGGCTGCTGAGCTCATGCGCGACGCCGGCCAGAAGGTTATCCATCGTCGCCAGCTTTTCCGCCTCGAGAAGCTGGTGCGTGCGCTCCTGGATCTGCGCCTCCAGCGTCTCGTTCTGGCGGCGAAGATCGCGGTGGAGAAACCGTATCTCCAGCAAGTTGCGCACGCGGAGAAGCAATTCGGTTTGTTCGAAGGGCTTGGTCACGTAATCGCTTGCGCCCGCCTCGAGCGCCGCGCGCTTGCTGGCACGCGACATGTCGGCGGTCAGGACAAGCACCGGTAGATAGAGATCTGCCCGCCACCTCTCGAGCTGTTTGAGGACCTGGACGCCGCTGAGGTGCGGCATGCGCAGGTCCAGCAGGATCAAATCAGGCTGGAACTCGGCGCAACGCTCGAGCACCTCGCGGGGGTCGGTCGTGCTTCGCAGGTCTGTGTAGCCGGCGTTCTCGAGCAGCAGCTCCAGGAGGCGGACCATGGCGGCCTCGTCGTCGACGATCAAAATCTTGGCGGTCCGAAACGTCTCGGGATCCATGCAACCTCCCTGCGGACGGACCTCGTGAACCGTCGTTCAGCTCGGCGCCCTTCTGGGGCACCGCAAGGAGCATCGATGATGCCAGCCAGCCTTCAGGGAGCGGTCGGGCCACTGAAGATCTGGAAATTGCTCGGAACAGGAGCGGCGGCGAGGAGCAGGCTCCGCCGGAGCTCGCCGGCCGGCGAGTCTGAGCGAGTCGGGGGCCTGACAGTCCGATGACCGAATCTGACACCGCCGCCAGCCCCCGCGGAGCGCGCGCGCGACGTCTGGCGGGTTGGTGGTCAGGCCGACATTGCTCCCGAAGGGGCTGATGCCGACGAGGGTGATCCGTTCAGGACGATTGCCCAGCCGTGTTTCTGGAGATCCGTGGTGATGTCGTGCCGGCGCCGGTCCCCTTGGCGTCTGTCGACCTCCACCGGGACGTGACGTCGACGCCGCTCGCCCAGTCGACGGTCGCGGATGACGTCCGCGCTCTCGTCGGCGAAAGTCTCTTTGAGATTCTCGTACCGCGACAGCTCCGCCACGATGACGAGGTACCGGGCCGCGCGCTGCAGTCCCGCGAGGGCGGTCTCCGATCCGCTGCCCGTGTCCGTCTCGCTCGACTTTCTGATGTCGAGCATCTCGGGCAGATTGGAGGATCCATCCATCATCTCGATCCGGGTCAG
>QHSM01000265.1 GCA_003221595.1 Candidatus Rokuibacteriota bacterium
GGCTTCCTCCCGAGCGCCGCCGCCGAGCCCGGCGACATCACGCTGCCGCCGGGCTTTCAGATCTCGGTCTATGCCGGCGACGTGCCGAACGCTCGCCAGATGGCGGCGGGGCCTGACGGAATCGTGTTCGTCGGCTCGCGATCGGAGGGCAAGGTCTACGCGGTGGTGAACCGCGACGGCCAGCACCGGGTTCACGTCCTGGCCAGCGGGCTGAACCAGCCGAGCGGTGTCGCCTTCCGCGACGGCTCGCTCTACGTCGCCGCGGTGAGCCGCATCTTGAAGTTCCGCGACGTGGCGCGCGATCTGGAGCGTCCGCCGAAGCCCGAGGTCGTCAGCGACGCCTATCCGTCCGACGCGCACCACGGCTGGAAATTCATCGCGTTCGGCGGGGACGGCCGCCTCTACGTGCCCGTCGGGGCGCCGTGCAACGTGTGCCTGCCGCCCGGTCCGCTGCACGCGACCATCACGCGACTCGACCTCGCCGGCGGCCGGCCCGAGGTGGTGGCGCGCGGCGTGCGCAACAGCGTCGGGTTCGACTTCCAGCCGGAAACCGGCGAGCTCTGGTTCACCGACAACGGCCGCGACTGGCTCGGCGACGATCAGCCTCCGGACGAGCTGAATCGGCTGACCCGCCCGGGCGAGCACTTCGGCTTCCCCTACTGTCACGGCGACGGCGTGCGCGATCCCGAGCACAACACCGGACGCGCCTGCGCGGAGTTCTCGGCGCCGGCCCGGCTCCTTGGCCCGCACGTCGCGGCGCTCGGCATGCGCTTCTACACCGGCCGGATGTTCCCCGAGCGCTATCGGGGCGGCATCTTCATCGCCGAGCACGGCTCCTGGAACCGGTCGACGCCGATCGGCTACCGCGTCACGTTCGTCCGGGTCGAGGGCGGGCGCGCGACCTCGTACGAGCCGTTCGCGACGGGATGGCTGAAGGGCGGCAGCGCATCCGGGCGTCCGGCCGACGTGCTGGTGCTGTCCGACGGCTCGCTCCTCGTCTCGGACGACAAGGCCGGGCGCATCTACCGCATCACGTACGCCGCCGGGCGCTAGCTCGTTTCACCGACGGCCACGCGCCCGCAGCGCGCGCCAGACGCGCTCGGGCGTGAGCGGCAGGTCGCGGAGCCGGACGCCGGTGAGGCGCGCGAGGGCGTTCGCGACGGCCGGGCTCACCGGGATCAGGCTGCCCTCGCCCGCGCCCTTCGCGCCGAAGGGCCCGCTGCCGTCGGCGTTCTCCACGAATCGGCATTCGAGCGCCGGCGGCGCGTCGTCGGCGCGCGGCACCCGGTAGGCGAGCAGTGTGCCGTTCAGCAGGTGTCCATCCTGGTAGAGCATCTCCTCGAAGAGCGTGTGGCCGAGCCCCTGGACCACGCCGCCCTCGTCCTGGCCTTCGAGCAGGAGCGGGTTGATCGCGCGGCCGACGTCGGCGACCGAGACGTAGCGCTCCACCCGCAGGGCGCCCGTCTCCTCGTCCACGCTGACCTCGGCCGCGCCCACCGCGACCTCCCAGAACGGCGTGCTGCCGCCGAGGGGCGCCGCGGTGCGGCCCGGCGCGACGACGCCGCGCCCGATGATCTCTCCGCCCGACATTCCGAACCGGAGCATCAGCACCTCGGCGTACGTGAGACGTCGCCCCGGCGTCACGACCGACCCGTCGTCGAGCGCGAGATCCGTCACGGCGACGCCGAGCTCGGCGGCGGTCACGTGGAGAAGCTGCTCGCGCACGTCCTCGGCCGCAACCTGCACGGCGCGGCCGGTCATCGCGGTCGAGCGGCTCGAGCTGGTGGTCTGGTCGTACGGTGTGACGGCCGTGTCGGG
Source organism: Candidatus Rokuibacteriota bacterium (assembly GCA_003221595.1). Classification (GTDB taxonomy): domain Bacteria; phylum Methylomirabilota; class Methylomirabilia; order Rokubacteriales; family CSP1-6; genus AR31. Next base: position 1,819 of record QHSM01000265.1, read on the forward strand.
CTGGACGACGATCACGCGGGCCATGGGGACGCTCAGCACCTCGGCGGCGATCTGCGCGAGTACGGTCCGGGTCCCCTGCCCCATCTCGACGGCGCTCGCCAGCACGGTGACGCTGCCGTCGGTGTGCAGCCGCACGATCGCCTCCGACACGCTCGGCGCGACGGAGGCCTTGAGCATCGCGGCGACGCCGCGCCCGCGGTCGGCCGCGCCCGTCTGCGTCCAGCCGATCGTCTCGGCGGCGCGCCCGAGGCTTTCCTCGAGCTTGCCGTCGATGGGCGTGTCGCCCGGCGCGAACTCCTCGCCGTGGGCGAGAAAGTTCTGCCGCCGCAGCTCCACGGGATCGCGACCGAGCCGCTCGGCGGCCACGTCGAACAGCGACTCGAGCGCCCAGGCGAGCTGAGGGACGCCGAAGCCGCGGAACGCGCCGCCCGGCGTGGTGTTGGTGTAGACGGCCCGCGCGTCGAGCGTGACGTCCGGGACCCGATAGGGGCCGGTCGCCGTGTACGTCGCCTTCTGGACGACGCGCGGGCCGATGTCGGCGTAGGCCCCCACGTCGTAGTCCGCGCCGCATTCGACGGCGACGAGCCCGCCGTCACGCCGGAAGCCGACGCGCACGTGCACCCGCGCGCAGCATCGCCGCACGGTCTGGAACGCTTCGGCCACGGACGCGGCGAGGCGCACCGGCCGGCCGGCCACGCGGGCGAGCGCCGCCGCCAGCGGCTCCAGCTTCGCGTAGGTCTTGCTCCCGAAGCCGCCACCGAGATGCGGGACCACGACCCGGATCCGCGCGAGCGGCACGCCGAACATCTTCGCCAGCTCGACGCGTACCGAGTACGGGTTCTGGGTCGACGCCCAGACCGTCAGCCCGTCCGTCTCGCTCCAGACCGCCACCGCCGCGTGGGCCTCGAGCGCCACGTGCTGGACCGGCGGAAAGCGATACGTCTCGTCGAGCACCAGATCGGCCGACGCGAGCGCGCGGCCGCTGTCGCCGCGCGCGAAGTGAAACTGGTGGCAGACGTTGGTACCCGGTACCGGGCGAAGCGAGGCGAGATCGGCGAAGTGACCGGCCTGTGGCTTGCCGGTGTGGACCCGCGGCGCGCCCGGCGACAGGGCCTCCTCGAGCGTCATCACCGGCGGCAGGGGATCGTAATCGACCTCGATCAGATCCAGCGCCTCGTCCGCCGTGGCCTCGTCGACGGCGGCCACCGCCGCGACCGGCTCGCCTTCGTAGCGGGCGACGTCGATCGCCAGCACAGGGCGGTCGCGATATGCCGGCCCGTAGTACGGCTCGCACCACGTGAGGTCGGCGCCGCAGAGCGCGGCGAGGACGCCGGGGTGCGCGCGGGCGCGCGTCACATCCACCTTTCGCACACGCGAGTGAGCGTACGGCGAGCGCAGCACCTTCGCGTGCGCCATCCCGGGGATGACGAGATCGGTCACGTAGCGCGCACGGCCCGTGACCTTCTCGAGACCGTCGATGCGCGGGATCGGCCGGCCGACGGCGCGAAACGGCTGCTGGCTCACCGGGCCGTCTCCGCGACGGCCATGATCGCCTCGACGATCTTCCGGTAGCCCGTGCACCGGCAGAGGCTACCGCGCAGGTAGTGCAGGACCTCCTGGCGGCTCGGCGCCGTGGTCTCGGCGAGCATCGCCCGCGCCGTCAGCAGCATGCCGGACGTGCAGAAGCCGCACTGGACGGCGCCGGCGTCGAGGAAAGCCCGCTGGAGCGGGTGCAGCGTCTCGCCCTCGGCCAGCCCCTCGACCGTCAGCACGGCGCGCCCGTCGGCCTCCACCGCGAGATACGTGCAGGCGCTCACCGCCATGCCATCGATCAGGACCGTGCACGCGCCGCACACCTGGGTATCACACGAGCGCTTGGCGCCCTTGAGGTCCAGGACGTCGCGCAGCACATCGAGCAGCAGCGCATGCGGCGCGACCTCGAGGTCGCAGGCGCGTCCGTTCACGACCAGGTGGATCGTCTCCGGCGACCGCGCGCCGTCCATCACGCGACCACCGCGTACGGAAAGCTGGTCGCCGGCTCGACGCCGCCCGCCCGGGCCGCGGCCACGCGCAGCGCGCGCCGCACGAAGACCGCGACCATCTCGCGCTTGTAGTCGGCGGAGCCGTGCAGGTCGTCGGCCGGATCGACGCCGGCCGCCGCCGAGTCGCCGACCGCCCCGACCACGTCGTCGACGCGGTCGACGGAGACGCCGCGCAGTCGGGCCTCGGCCGTGAACATGCGCGCCGGACGCGGGCCGACACAGCCCACGGCGATACGCGCGTCCTGGATGCGCGCGCCCGCGCGGCCGTCTCCGCCATTCAGGCCGAGCGCCACGGCAATGCCGAGTGTCGGACGTTCGTGGACGCCGAACTTCACGTAGGCGGCGGCCCGGGAGGGCCACGGCGCCAGCCGCACGCCCGCCAGCAGCTCGTCGGGCCGGCGCGCCGTCTCCCAGGGGCCGCGGACGAAATCGCCGAGCGACAGCTCGCGGCGCCCGCCGGGCGACACGAGCTCGACGTGGGCGTCGAGCGCCAGGAACAGGGTCGCGAGATCGCTGTGAGGATCGGCGAACGCCAGATTGCCGCCGATGGTGCCGACGTTCCTCACGCGCACGTTGGCCACGTGACGCGCGACCGAGGCGACGAGCGGGCAGCGCGCGCGAACGAGGGGTGACCGCTCGAGGGAGCGATGCGTGACGGTTGCGCCGATCGTCAGCCGTCCGCCGTCGGCCAGCTCGTTGAGCTCGCGGATGCGCTTGACGTCGACGAGATGCGGCGGGCGGAGCAGCCCGAGCTTCATGAGCAGGAGCAGCTCGGTGCCGCCGGCGTACGGCACGGCGTCCTCGCCGAGCCGGGCCAGGAGCGCGCAGGCCTCCTCGGCCGTCTCGGGCCGGTGCAGCGTGAACGGCCGGAGCATCGTCAGCGCCCGAGCGCGGCCGCCGGGCGCACGAGCTCCTCGGCGATCATCTGCAAGTACTCGACGCGGGCGCGCGGACCGCGCGGCAGGCTGTAGATGGTGAGGCCGATCCCGTCGAGGCCCAGGGCGTGCGCCCGCTCGAGCGTCGCGCGGCAGTCCGCCGGCGTGCCGTTGATCGTCCAGTCGTCCAGGCTCTTGTCGAAGCCGAGCTGGAGCGGGACCATGCTCCGCTCCTGCATCTGCCACGTCCGGTACATCGTGAACGTGCGCTCGAGATAGGCGCGCGCCGCGGCGTGCGCCGCCTCCTTGCTCGGCCCGACGATCAGGCTGCGCGAGGCGATCGCGGTTCCAGGCCCGTTCGCCTCGCGGGCCTCGCGATACACGCCGACCAGACGGCCGATGTCGGCCCAGGCGACCTGAGGCCCGAAGAACACCGTGTCCACGAGGCGGGCCGCCCGGCGCGTCGCGCCGACGCTCTGCGCGCCCATCTCGAGCGGCGGGTGCGGGAGCTGGCAGGGCCCGATGCCCAGCCGCACGCCCGACAGCCGGACATAGGTCCCCTCGTGCGTGACCTCCTCGCCGCCCCAGAGACGCTTCATGACGGCGAGCGATTCCTCGAGCTTGGGCACGCGGTCCTTGCGCCCGAGCCCGGCCGCCTCCAGCTCGCGCTCGCGATAGCCGATCGCGACGCCCAGATCGAGGCGTCCGTGGGTGATGTGGTCGAGGGTGACCACGTTCTCGGCGACGTCCACCGGGTTCAGCAGGGGCAGGAGCAGCATCGAGGTCTTGAGCCGCATCTGGCCCGTCTCCGGCGCGAGCCGGGCGAGCATCGGGATCGGCTGCGGCCACACCGTCGGGTGCGAGACCCAGTGGTGGCCGATGGAGACCCAGGCGAAGCCCATCGTCGAGGCCGCCCGCACCACCTCGATCGCCTCGTCGATGATCGCCGTGGGCGCGCGGTCCGTCGGGCTCCAGAACGGGGTGAGGTGGAAGCCGATCCGCACGGGCGTATTCTACTCGGTGCCGCCGCCCCCGGGCGGCGCAAGGAGGAACCCGCGCATGACGACGCTCGAAGAGCTCCTGCGGACCCGGGTGGCGCGCTTCGTGGACCGCCAGCCCGACTGGGACGCGTTCGCCGACGCGCGTGTCGAGGGCTATCGCCGCGCCCAGCACCGGTACATCGGCGCCGGTGCTTCCGGCAAGAGCGATCCCCGCGCGATCGCCGCCGAGCACTTCACGCTCAGCATCATGTTCGTGCCGCCGGGACAGGGCAACGCGGCGCACACGCACGAGGTGGAGGAGGTGTTCTTCATCCTCGACGGCAAGGTGAAGGTCTTCTTCGAGGACGGCGCCGGGCGTCGCGAAGAGACGGTCCTCGGGCGATGGGACTGCGTCTCGGCGCCCGCCGGCGTTCTCCACGGGTTCGAGAACGTCGGTCTCGAGCCAGCGTATTTGCAAGTAATGCTCGGGCGCGCGCGGCCGGATCTGATGACCTACGCCGATCCCGGTCTTCAAGCTATGCGCGACGCGCACCTCGGAGCAGCCCGGGCGTGAGTGCCCGGACTCCGGCGCGGCCCTGAGCTGCGGGCCGTGGCCGCCGACCGTGAGCCGCGAGAGCACGTGCAGCGCAACCGCGCCCGCTGGGACGTGGAGGCGAAGAATCATGTCGCGGCCGCCGAGCGCGGCTGGGCGCGCGCGGAGCCGGCGTGGGGCATCTGGCGCGTGGCCGAGTCGCAGCTGCACATCATCCCGGAGAATCTCCGCGGCAAGCACGCGATCGAGCTCGGCTGCGGGACGGCGTACGTGTCGTCGTGGCTCGCCCGGCGCGGGGTGCGCGTCGTCGGCATCGACGCGTCGATGTCGCAGCTGGCGACCGCGCGCCGGCTTCAGCGCCGTCACGCCCTGGCGTTTCCGCTCATTCACGGCGACGCCGAAGCCGTGCCGTGTCGCGACGCGGCCTTCGACCTGGCGATCTCGGAGTACGGCGCCTGCCTGTGGGCCGACCCCGATCGCTGGATTCCCGAGGCGGCGCGGATCCTGAAACCCGGCGGCGAGCTGGTCTTTCTCGTGAACTCGACGCTCTTGACGCTCTGCGTTCCGGAGCAGGACGACCAGCCGGCCGCCGATCGGCTGCTGCGCCCGGCATTCGGCATGTTCCGGATCGAATGGCCCGGCGATCCGGGTGTGGAGTTTCACCTGTCGCACGGCGACTGGATCCGGCGGCTTCGGGCCAGCGGCTTCGAGATCGAGGACCTCATCGAGGTGCGGCCGCCGGAAACGGCCACGACCAGCTACGCGTACGCCACGCTCGAATGGTCGCGCCGCTGGCCGGCTGAGGAGATCTGGCGGGCGCGGCGCCGGTGACGGCGGGCGTCGGGGAGCGGCCATGGACGACCTGCTGATCCGGGGCGGTCACTTGATCGACGGCACCGGCGCGCCGGGCCGCGATTGCGACATGAGCGTGAGCACCGGCCGCATCGTCGCGATCGAGCGGCGGTCCTCTCGGCCGGCCCATCGCGAGATCGACGCGCGCGGTCAGGTCGTGGCGCCCGGTCTCATCGACATCCACACGCACTCGGATTTCACGCTGCCGCTCAATCCGCGCGCGGAGTCGAAGGTGCGCCAGGGCGTGACGCTGGAGGTCGTGGGCAACTGCGGCTTCTCGGCCGCCCCGGCGCTGCCCGAGCGGCTGGCGATGCTGCGGGAGTACCTGGCGCCCAGCGCGCCCGGGCTTGAGCGCTCCGAGACGACGTTCGCGGATTACGTCGCGGCGTTCCCGGCCACCTCGGTCAACGTCATCTTCCAGGTCGGCCACAACACGCTCAGGCTCATGACGGCCGGAATGGAGAGCCGGCCCGTCACAGCCGAGGAGCTGGCCGAGATGGAGCGCCTTCTCGCGGAGGCCCTGGCCGCCGGCGCCTGGGGGCTCTCATCCGGGCTCTTCACCGCTCCCGGCTGCCATGCCGACGGCGCCGAGATCCTGGCGCTGGCGCGCGTGCTCCGCCGCCACGGCGCCGCGTACTCGTCGCACGTTCGCGACGAGGCCAACCGCGGCCGCGAGGCCGTCCGCGAAGCGGTCGCCGTCGCGGAGGCGACCGGCGTTCACGTGCAGATCGCCCACCTCAAGCTCTCCGGTATCGACAACTGGGGCGGCGCCGGCCGCATGCTCGAGGAGATCGCCGCGGCCCGTCGTCGCGGGTTGCCCGTGGACTGCGACGCGTACCCGTACGACACCGCCACCAATCCGCTGCGCAACCTCCTGCCCCGCTGGGTCGTCGAAGGCGGGATCGCGGCGATGCTCGAACGGCTCGCCCGCCGCGAGGTGCGCGCGCGAATTCGCGCGGAGATCGAGCGAGACGGCCTCAACAACTTCGGCCGCATTCCGTCGTGGGACGTCGTGCGCATCGCCGTCGCGCCGAACCTCCCTCACGAGGCCGGCCGCACACTCGGCGAGATCGCACGGCGCCGCGGCGTCGATCCGCTCGACGGCGTGTGCGACTTTCTCATCACCGATCGCGGCGAGACGCGAATATTGATAAGGTCGATGAGCGAGGCGGACGTGCGCGAGATCATCGGCGCGTCGTGGGTGCTGGTCGGATCCGACGCCAACGCGCTCGCCACCTCCGGGCCGACGAGCCGCGGCAAGCCGCACCCGCGCTCGTACGGGACGCACGCCCGCTTGCTCGGCCATTTCGTCCGCGACCTCGGCGTACTCACGCTGCCCGCGGCCATTCACAAGACCACCGGTGCCGCCGCCGCCGCGCTCGGGCTCACGGACCGCGGCGTGCTCCGCGAGGGCTCGTGGGCGGACGTGGTGGTTTTCGACCCCGCGCGGATCGGCGATCTGGCGACCTACGACGATCCTCACCGCTATTCGGTCGGAGTCTCCACCGTGGTCGTCAACGGTGAGGTGGTCGTGGACGGAGGCGACCACACCGGCACGCTCCCCGGGCGCAGGCTCCGGTTGACAGGATAGGAATCCTGTTGTTGACATGGTCGGAATCCTGTAAGGTAGGCCAACTTTGACGCCCGTTGGCCGCGCATACCCATAGAACCAGGGGGAAACGCCATGCGCCCGCGACGCCTTCTGCCGGGCCTGCTACTCGGACTGGTCTCGATCGTCTGGACGATCACGGTCCCACCCTCCCCGGCCGATGCTCAATCACCGAGGCGCGGGGGAACACTGCGGGTCTCCTACGGCAACGAGATTGCGAACCTCGACTTCCACACCGCGCCGGGCTACGAGCTGAACTGGGTCGCCATGAACATCGGCTGCGGGCTTCTCGGCGTCACGCCCGACGGCAAGTTCGTCCCGGACGCCGCCGAATCGTGGCAGATCTCGCCCGACGCGCTCCTCTACACCTTCAAGCTCAGGAAGGACGTCCTGTTCCACGACGGCACCAGGGTCGACGCTGCCGCCGTCAAGTTCAGCATCGATCGCATCATGGATCCGGCAACCAAGTCCAGCATGCGCGTGTACTACGAGCGGGTGCACTCGGTCGAGGTTCTCGATCCGTATACCGTACAGATCCGCCTCAAGGAGCCGTACGGGTTCCTCCTGCACATGCTGGCCGCCTATCGCATGGGGCTCGTGTTCTACTCGCCCACCGCCACGCAGAAGTACTCGCTCGAGGAACGGAAGAGCGGAAAGCCGGAGGCGGTCGTCGGATGCGGGCCTTTCCGGCTCGTCGAGTGGGTGAAGGGCAGCCACCTGGTCATGGACCGCTTCGACAAGTACTGGGATCACGGGTTCCCCTACCTGGACCGTGTCGTGATCCGCGTGATCAAGGATCCCGTCACCCAGATGGCGGCGTTCAAGGCCGGCGAGATCGACTTCATCGTCGATTTCTCGCCGGAGCACGTCGAGACGCTCAGGGCGCAGAATCCGCGCGCCAAGATCATGACCGGAAAAGAGACGACCCCGATGGTGGCCCAGATGAAGGTGAC
>QHSM01000635.1 GCA_003221595.1 Candidatus Rokuibacteriota bacterium
CGTCTTCTGGACGATCGAGCGATGCCTACACCATTGGCTCCGGGTGTAGCCGAGCCACCGATCGGACCACGCCTGGAGCTCGGGCATGTCGAGGAGGCGGGCAGTGATCGTGAGCTGGGAGATGTGCAGGGTGTGGTAAAACGGGCTCGCCAGCATCGGCAGCCGCGTGCCCGACTGCTCGTAGAGCGACCAGAAGCCGCAATCGAAGCTCGCGACGTTCCGGCTCAGGGTCCTCGCGCAGGCCTCGAGAAGCTGCCAGGCCGCCCGCTCGCCGGAGGTCACCGCATAGTCGTGGACGCCCCAGAGAGCCCAGAGGAACCCGTTCAGGATGTGCGTCGGCGGATCCACCAGCGCCTCCTCCAGCCACGCGCCATCGGGGCCTTCCACAATCCTCACGCCGCCATCCTTCACGTCCAGCGTGAGCGACCGAAACGCGGCCCGCGCCGTGTCCATGTAGATGTCTCGCCCCGTATCACGGTGAGCGCGGCAGAGGAGCGACACGCCCTGCCCCTGCGCGAGCGCCGAGTACCAGCCCGCCTTCAGGACCTCGCGGTACTCCCAGTCGAACGGGTGCTGCCACACCGCGACGCCCTGCGCGTTCGGCCGGAGTTCGTTCACGAGCCAGTCCGCGGCCAAGAGGTAGCGGTCCTTGCGCTCGGCCAGCCTCGTCCTGCGGTAGAGATTGAAGTTGCCGAGCCCCCACTGCGCGATGGCGATCGGGTTGTACTGGCGTCCGACGTGTCCGCGGTAGTCGAGCAATGGGACGCCGGCGGCGTCGCGATGCGCGTCGTAGTCCGCCTTGTGGAAGAAGCAGTGGTAGTACTCGCCGCACGGCTCGTGGAACGCGTGCTCGTTGATCTCGGGAGGCTCGTGCCAGAAGGTCAGCTGACTCGGCGCGCTGCCGAGGTACGCCGACGTCACGCGCCTGAGATAGCGGAGCCTGGCGCCAAGACGATGGGATCCGTTCCCGCTCACTGCCCGCCGACCGGCTGCGCCAGCGCGGCCACGATGCGTTCGCCCGCACGCCCGTCCCAGAGCGCCGGGATGCATGCGCCTTGCGCGACCTTTCGGCGGGCCGCCTGCAGGCCATCCAGGATCTCTCGCCTCCCGAGACCCGCGAGCACGTTCGTGCCCTGGAGGATCGTGACGGGTCGCTCCGTGTTCGCTCGCAAGGTGACGCATGGGACGCCGAGCGCAGTGGTCTCCTCCTGAACGCCACCGGAATCCGTGAGCACGAACTGCGCCGCCCGGAGCGCCTGCAGCATCTCCAGATAGGAGAGCGGCTCGAGACCGAGGACCCCTCGCGGCGGCCGCCGGCCCATGGGCCGGCGTACGTCCGCGATCCGCTCTTCGAGCCCGAACTGCTCGATCCGCCGTCGCGTACGCGGGTGCAGGGGCAGGAGCAGCGGCATGTCCACGGCGATCTCGGCGAGCGTCTCGAGGAGCCCCTCCAGCACCTCGGGGACGTCGACGTTCGACGGCCGGTGCAGGGTGCAGAGACCGAACGGGCTACCGTCCAGGCCGAGCCGGTCCAGGAAACCCGACTGCTCGGCCGCCGCGAGGCAGCGGCGGAGTGAATCGATCATGGGATTGCCCACGAAATGTATCTGCTCCCGGGCGATGCCCTCGGCGAGGAGGTTCTCGTCGGCGTCGCGGCAGGTCGTGAAGAGCAGGTCGGACACGGCGTCCGTCACCACCCGGTTGACCTCCTCGGGCATGCTCCGATCTCGGCTCCGGAGCCCTGCCTCGACGTGCGCCAGCACGGGGCGCCCAAGACGGGCATCGCCATCGAGGCGCATCTTCGAGGTCACGAGCGCGCAGGCGGCGGTCGAGTTGACATCGCCCACGACCACGACGATGTCGGGACGCTTCTCGAGCAGAACCCCTTCGAAGGCGACCATCACCTTGGCGGTCTGCAGCGCGTGCGACCCCGACCCGACGCCGAGGTTGATGCTCGGCTCCGGGAGATCGAGGTCGCGGAAGAAGTTCCCGGACATGGCCTCGTCGTAGTGCTGTCCCGTGTGCACCAGGTCCACCGTGAACGGAAGGGACGGATTCTCACGGATCGCCCAGTAGATCGGGGCGATCTTCATGTAGTTCGGCCTCGCCCCGGCGACGAGAAGGATCCTCGACCTCATGTGACCGCTACGGGCTCGCCCGATGCCAGGGAAGCGCGGATCGCGAACGTCGCGCGCATCCCCGCGACAGCCTCCCGAAAGGGGATCGGCTCCGGGGCGCCGGTCCGCACGGCGTCCACGGTCGCCCGCAGCTCGGCGAGGTGCCCCTTGTCCCGTCCCCACGTCCGGTAGCGCTGCCGCCGCCCGTTGTGGGTGATCGTGAGCGCCCGGAAGTCGTCCAGGGCGATGACGGCGCCTCCGCCCACGATCTCGATGCGCTCCTTCGGGTG
>QHSM01000636.1 GCA_003221595.1 Candidatus Rokuibacteriota bacterium
CCTCGATGCACGCGACGAGCCCCGGGTCCATGCGGTCGCGCCACTGCGCGAGATACTGGGCGTAATTCCCGGCCTCGTGGGCGCTCCACAGACAGCGGATCAGGTCGTGCGAGTCGGCGAAGCCGGACTTCACCTCTTCGACGACGCAGCCGAGCTCGTCGAACGCGCGGACCGCGTCCCGGACCGGCGCGGCGATCTCGGCGTCGACGGGAAAGCCGCCCAGGTCCGGGCTGAACGCGACCCGGAGCCCGGTGATGCCCGCGCCGAGCTTGCCGACGTAGTCGTCGGGGCGGGCCTCGAGCGAGGTGCGATCCCAGTCGTCCGGACCGGCCATCACCGACAGCATCAGCGCGGCGTCGGCCACGGTGCGCGTCATCGGGCCCATGTGCGACGCGTAGTCGTTGTTGGAGATGGGCCACATCGGGACGCGCCCGTAGGAGGGCTTGAGCCCGAAGATCCCGCAGAAGCCGCTGGGGATCCGGATCGACCCGGCGCCGTCCGAGCCCTGATGGATCGGCCCGAGCCCGGCGGCCGCGGCGGCGCCGGCGCCCGCGCTGGAGCCGCCGGTCGTCATCGCCGTGTTCCAGGGGTTGCGCGTGATGCCCGTCACGGGACAGTCGCCGAGGCCCTTCCAGCCGAACTCGGGTGTCGTCGTCTTGCCGAGCAGGACGCCGCCGGCCTGCTTCAGGCGCCGGACCACCGGCGGGTCGACGTCCGGAACGCGGTGCTCGAAGACGAACGACCCGGACATCGTCCGGATGCCCTTGGTGTAATGCAGGTCCTTGATCGAGAACGGCACGCCGTGCAGCGGACCCCGCCGCTCGCCCTTCATCACCGCCTGCTCGGCCTCGCGCGCCGCCGCGAGCGCGACGTCGGGGGTGATCGTGCAGAAGGCGTTGACGAGCGGGTTGAGACGCTCGATGCGGTCGAGCACGGCGCGCGTGAGCTCCACGGGCGAGAGCTTCCGCGCGCGGATCAGCTCGGCCAGCTCGGTCGCGGGCGTGAAGGCGAGGTCGGACGACGTCATCGCGCTCTCCCGGCCTACTTCTTGGAGATCAGCCAGTGCCCGAGCGCCAGATGCGGCAGCCCCGAGCGCTCGAAGGTGTCCACGGCGTCCGCGGCGGAGGCGACGAGCGGCTCGCCGTGCAGGTTGAACGACGTGTTGAGCACGGCGCCGATCCCCGTCCGCCGCTCGAACTCGCGAATGACGCGGTAGTAGGGCGGGTTCCACGCCTCGTCGAGGATGTGGGCGCGCGCCGTGCCATCTTGCGGATGGATCGCCGCGACGATCGCGTCGCGTCCCTTCGCGTTGGTTGGAAACGCCAGCATCATGTAGGGCGAGGCGAGCCCCCGCGGATTGTGCAGATAGTCCGCCTCGCGCTCGCGCAGGATCGTCGGCGCGAACGGCATCCAGAAGTCGCGGCTCTTGATCATCCGGTTGATCACGTCGACCACGCGGTGGTCCGACGGGTTCGCCAGGATCGAGCGGTTGCCGAGCGCGCGCGCCCCGAATTCCATCCGCCCGGCGCAGCGCGCGACGACACCGTCGGACACCAGGAGGTCGGCGATCTTCTCCTCGATCGCCGCGTGCTCGCTCACGCGGTAGCGGCTCGCCAGGTCGCGCCGTCTGATCACGTCCTCGATCTCCGCGTCCTTGACGTCGGGTCCGAGGTAGGCCGGCCCGAACGGCCGGGGCGCCGGGGCGTGCCCGGCTTCGGCGCAGAGATCGAGATAGCCGAGATAGGCCGCGCCCACCGCGTTCGACTCGTCGCCGCAGGACGGAAAGACGAAGAGCTCGCCGAGCCAGCTCTCGTCGGCGATCAGCATGTTCGCCTTCACGTTCATGAAGACGCCCCCGCCGAGCGCCAGCCGCTCGCCGCCGTAGCGCCGGTGCGCCAGGCGCGTCCAGCGCACCAGCGCCTCCTCGAGGATCTGCTGGGCGCCACCGGCGATGCCGTCGAAGCGGAGGCCGAGCGTCGCCTCGAGCAGCGCCCGGTACAGGGGCCCGCGCCGCCGCCACTCGAACAGGCTCGGCTTGCCCTCGCGCATCGCGAACACCTTGCCGAGCGCGGCGACGGCGCGCTCGGTCTCGCGGGCCGGCGCGTAGGGCGCGAGCCCCATCACCTTGTACTCGTGCTCGCCCGGCTTCATGCCGAGCAGCAGCGTCACGAGCGTGTAGAACGAGCCGAGCGAGCCCGGGCCGCTCGGGGTCGCCTCGCGGCGGGTCAGCGTCGTGCCGCTGGCGCTCGACACGGTCCCGCAGAGCCCGTCGCCGGAGTTGTCGTTGGTGAGGACCAGCGCCGGTCGGCCGCCGAACGGCGAGCCGTAATAGGCGGCGGCGGCGTGGCAGGTGTGGTGGTCGACGACCGTCACCCGGTCGCCGGCCAGTCGCAGGTGACCCGTCACGTGGCCGCGCCGCTCGCCGTCGGTGAGCGGCGCCTTGCCCGGGGCCGGGTCGAGCAGCCCGAGCTTCGCGCCGAGCTTGCGCGCCCGGCCCGTCAGCCCGCGCCGCGGCGCCTCCAGGCCCACCCCGTAATAGCGGCGCCGGTAGGCCTCATCGCGCATCACCCGGTTCATCCACTCGTAGGAAGGAATCCGGGTTCCCGCCAGCACGACACGGTCGACATCGGCCGGCGTCAGAGCCAGTTCCTTCAACAGCGCGTCGACGGCAAGGCGGGGATAGCCGGCGTCGTTCTTCAGCCGGGAAAATCGCTCTTCGGACGCGCAGCCGACGATCTCGCCGTCGCGCAATACGGCCGCGGTCGCGCAGTGCGTCTCGCTGATCCCCAGAACGATCACGACCCGACGATCATATCAGCACCCGCCGCGCCGGCGCCCGGGAGAAGCCGCTAGCCGCGGATCGTGCGCATGACGTCCTCGTTGGCGAAGACGTCCCGCGGGTTTCCGTGGAAGATGATCTCGCCGCGGTCGATCGCATAGAGCCGGTCGGCGACCCGCGTGGCGTTGACCAGATTCGACTCGGCGATGAGGACGGAAATACCCATCGACTTGATCGAGCGCGCCGCTGCCGATGAGGATCACGTTCTTCAAGCGCTTTTCCTGGACCGCCTTGAAGAAGCCGGCTCGCTCGATGGGCTGAAGGACCATCCGGATCCCGACCGGCTTCCAATAGTTGGCCATCGTCTCTGCGACGGACGCGTACAGCACGTCCGAGAAAAGCGTCCCCGCGTCGAAGCCGCTGGGGTATCCGGCCTCGGCCAGCAGTCGCTTCGCCCTGGCCGGATCGTACTCGTAGAGCGGCGCCGACCACGCGAAGTCGAATCCCCGTGGAATGATGCTCGCCGTGACGCGCGATAGACCCAGTGTCTCCGCCTCATTGAGCGCTTGTCGGTCGATTGCCAGATTCGCGGCGAGCCGCACCCGCCGATCGGCCCACGGTGATTTCGGGTCCCACTGCTCGGCAAAATACAGCCACTCCGTCACGGAGGCCGAGACCGCCTTGAGCGTGAGCCCCGGAGTGCGCCGGATCTCCTCGGCCAGTACCCCGCGGAACGTGAAGGCGACGTCCGCTTCGCCACGCTTCAGCATGGCCAATCGGGTGGACGAGTCGGGGACGGCCCGAAAGACGAGGGTCTTGACGGTCGGTGTCTTGCGCCAGTACTGGTCGTTGGCCTCCAGGACGAGCTCGACGCCCGGGTTGAAGCTGACGAATTTGTAGGGCCCCGCGCCGATCGGCGCTCGCTTGAACCCTTCGTCGCCCACCTTCTCCAGATATTTCTTCGGCACGATCCATCCCGCTCCTGTCGCCGGCGTGCCGTAATAAGTCATGAAGTCCGGCCACGGCTGCTTGAGCCGGAAGCGTACCCGTTGTGCATCTGCTACCTCGACCGCGGCGATGCGAGCCTTGAACGACGAGGCGGCCGTCCCGCGGTAGCGCTCGAACGAGAACTTCACGTCCTCGGCAGTCACTGGCTCGCCGTTGTGAAACTTGACGCCTTTGCGCAGCACGAACTCGTACACGAGGCCATCGCGCGATACGGTCCACGATTCGGCGAGGCTCGGCGCCATGGGCTGGGCCGGCATCGCCTTCACCAGCGCATCGTGCACCGCGTAGAGCACGATGAACGGTATGGAGGTCGACGTGGTGTCCGCGGGATCGAACCAGACCGGCGCGAGCGACACCTGAAGGGCGAAGCTCATCTGGCCATCGGGCGCGGCGACCGCCGAAGTGGAACCCGCGATCAGGACGAGCATGATCACGAGGAAGATCCTCATCGCGACACCTCCCGGGGCGACGTTACCCCCGAATCGTCCGCATGACGTCCTCGTTGGCGAAGACGTCCCGCGGGTTTCCGTGGAAGATGATCTCGCCGCGGTCGATCGCATAGAGCCGGTCGGCGACCCGCGTGGCGTTGACCAGATTCGACTCGGCGATGAGGACGGAAATACCCATCGACTTGATCGTCCGCACCGCCTCGATGAACCGCGTGACCACGACCGGCGCGAGCCCCTCGAACGGCTCGTCGAGC
>QHSM01000266.1 GCA_003221595.1 Candidatus Rokuibacteriota bacterium
CGATCGAGGCGCACGGCGCGGTCGTGTCGCAGTTCGCGGCGGGGGTGCCCGCGCTGCCCGGCCACTTTCCCGCGCGCAACCGAACGCTGGCAGGGCTCGCCCTCGGGGTCGTCGTGGTCGAAGCCGCGGAGAAGAGCGGTGCCCTGATCACTGCCGGATTTGCCGGCGATCTCGGCCGCGAAACCTTCGCCGTTCCTGGCCGAATCACGTCGCCGTCGAGTGCCGGCGCGAACCGTCTCATACAGGACGGTGCTAAACTCGTTACATGCTGGCAGGACATCGTGTCAGAATTGCCAGAGCCGTGGCGCCGCGCCGTGCGCGGCCCTCTGGCGTCGACGGACGGGCCGCCGCGACCCGAGATCGGCAGTGACGAGGGCCGCATGTTCCGGTTGCTGGCCCCGGACGAGCCGCAGCACATCGAGGAGCTCATCGCACGCGCGGGACTGGAGCCGGCGCGGGCGGCGACGACGTTGATGACGCTCGAGCTGGGCGGTTGGGCCCGGCAGCTGACGGGACAGCGGTGGGTCTCGGTCGACACACACGCGAGGAGAGTGTAGGTGGCGACGAAACGGGCTCTAGTGATCGTGGAATCACCCACGAAGGTGAAGACGATCCAGAAGTACCTGGACTCGAAGTACATCGTCAAAGCCTCCATGGGCCACGTGCGCGACCTGCCGAAGTCGCAGCTCGGCGTCGACCCGAAGAAGAACTTCAAGCCCAAGTACGTCGTGACCCCGGCCAAGAAGAAGGTGCTCGACGAGCTCAAGAAGGCGGCCGAGCGGGCCGACACGCTCTACGTCGCCACCGACCCCGACCGCGAGGGCGAGGCGATCGGGTGGCATCTCGCCGAGGAGCTCGACGTCGCCAAGAAGAACGTCTTTCGGATCACCTTCAACGAGATCACCGAGCGCGCCGTCAAGGCGGCGTTCAACAACCCCGGCAAGATCGATCTGAAGAAGGTCGACGCCCAGCAGGCGCGGCGCGTGCTCGACCGCCTGGTCGGCTACAGCCTCTCGCCGCTGCTCTGGGAGAAGGTCCAGCGGGGCCTCTCCGCCGGCCGCGTGCAGTCGGTCACGGTGCGGCTCATCGTCGACCGGGAGCGCGAGATCCAGGCGTTCGTCCCCGTCGAGTACTGGTCGCTCCACGCGCGGCTCAACGCGTCGCGGCCGCCCGAGTTCGTCGCGACCCTGAAGGAGGTCGCGGGCGAGAAGGCATCGCTCCCGAACGAGGAGACGACGCGCGCCGTCATGGCCTCGCTCGACGGCGCGCGCTTCGTCGTCAAGTCGGTCACGCGCGGCGAGCGGCGCCGGAACCCCTTGCCGCCGTTCATCACCTCCACCCTGCAGCAGGAAGCGGGGCGGAAGCTCGGCTTCACGGCGCGCAAGACGATGACGATCGCCCAGCAGCTCTACGAGGGCATCGATCTCGGGTCGGAAGGCGCCGAGGGCCTCATCACCTACATGCGAACCGACTCGGTCCGGGTGGCGCGCGAGGCGCAGGCCGCGGCCCGCGGCTGGGTCATCGCGCGCATCGGCACGGAGTACGTGCCCGAGGCGCCGCCCACGTACCGGTCGCGGGGGAGCGCTCAGGAAGCGCACGAGGCAATCCGGCCCTCCGAGCTTCGAAACGAGCCCAGAGTCGTGGAGCAGCACCTGTCGCCGGACCAGATGAAGCTCTATCGGCTCATCTGGGAGCGGTTCCTGGCGAGCCAGATGATGCCCGCGGTCTACGACACGGTGGGCGCGGACATCGAGGCCGGACAGTGCCTCTTCCGCGCCCAGGGGGCGACGCTCAAGTTCAAGGGCTTCACCGCCGTGTACGAGGAGAGCCGCGAGGAAGGCGAGGCCCCGGCCGAGCAGGACCAGGAAGGCGCCATGCCGCTGCTCGAGGAGGGCGAGGTCCTGACGCTCGTCGCGCTCGACCCGAAGCAGCACTTCACCCAGCCGCCGCCCCGCTTCACGGAGGCCTCGCTGATCAAGGTGCTCGAGGAGCTCGGGATCGGCCGGCCGTCGACCTACGCGTCGATCCTGGGGACGATCATCAACGATCGCGGCTACGTGCATCGCGAGCGGCGCACGCTGACCCCGACCGAGCTGGGCATGGCGGTGACCGACAAGCTCATCCCGTACTTCCAGGACATCATGAACGTCGAGTTCACGGCGCAGATGGAAGACAACCTCGACAAGATCGAGGAGGGTCAGCGCAAGTGGGTCGACACGGTCAAGGAGTTCTACGAGCCCTTCAAGCGTGATCTCGCCCGCGCCAAGCGCGAGATGCGGAGCGAGAAGGTCGGCGAGCCCACCGGCGAGCTGTGCCCGGAGTGCGGGAGCGAGCTCCTGGAGAAGCGCGGGCGGTTCGGGAAGTTCCTGGCGTGCTCCGCCTATCCCGACTGCCGGTACACGCGCAACCTCGACGGGAGCGGACGCGCCGAGGACGAGCCGGCGAACGAGAATTGCCCCACCTGCGGGCGGCCCATGGTGATCAAGCACGGGCGCTTCGGGAAGTTCATCGCGTGCTCCGGCTACCCGGAGTGCAAGACCACCAAACCGGTCACCCTCGGGATCGCGTGCCCGGAGCCGGGCTGCACGGGCCAGCTCGTCGAGCGCCGCTCGCGCCGCGGACGCACCTTCTTCGGCTGCTCGGCGTATCCGAACTGCAAGTTCGTGGTCTGGCGGCGCCCGGTGCCCGAGCCCTGCCCGAAGTGCGGCGCCGCGTTCGTCACCGAGCGCGCGCTGAAGAACCGCACCGTCCGCAGCTGCGCGCGCGAGGGGTGCGACTTCGAACGGGAGGTCGAGCTCCCGGTGGCATGAAGGATCCGCTGGTCGCGTTTCTCCGCCACCTCGCCTCGGAACAAGACGCCTCACCGCATACGCTGCGCAGTTACCGGGCCGATCTGCTCGAGTTCGTTCAGCACGCCTCTCACGGCGAGAGGGGGGAATGGCTCGCCGCGGTCGACACCCGGACCGTGCGCGCCTTCCTGGTGCGCCTGCACGAGCGCGGGCTCGACGCGGTGACGATCGCCCGCAAGCTCGCCGCGGTGCGCAGCTGGTTCCGGTTCCTGGTGCGACGGGGTGTCCTCGAGCGCAACGTGGCCCGCGAGGTGAGGGGACCGCGGACGCCGAAGAAGCTCGTCTCCTTCCTGCCGGTCGACGAGGCAGCGGTCTTGATGGACGCCAGGCCGGCCGGTGGCCCCGAGCGCCCGCGCGACGCCGCCGTCCTGGAGCTGCTCTACGCCAGCGGGCTCCGCGTTTCCGAGCTCGCCGGTCTCGACCTCGACGACGTCGACCGCGCCCGGCAGACGGTGCGGGTGCTCGGCAAGGGCCGCAAGGAGCGCATCGTCCCGTACGGCGGCCGCGCGGCGAGCGCGCTCGCCGCCCACCTGGCTTCGCGCGGGGACGACCGCGGGCCGCTCTTCGCCAATCGCCGCGGCGGCCGGCTCACCGTGCGCTCGATCCACTCGATCGTGCGGCGTCGCGCCCTCGCGTGCGGGATCACGCGGCGGGTGAGTCCGCACACGCTGCGCCACACGTTCGCGACGCACCTGCTGGACGCCGGCGCCGATCTGCGGATGATCCAGGAGCTGCTGGGCCACAGCCGGCTCTCGACGACGCAGCGGTACACGCACGTCGGCACCGACCAGCTCATGCGCGCCTACGACGCCGCCCATCCCCGCGCGCGCGCGAAATGACTCCGGGCGCGCCGGCGTGGAGCTTCTCGGCCACCACGGTCGTCGCGATCCGTCACCGGGGGCAGGTGGCGATCGCCGGCGACGGCCAGGTCTCGATCGGCGCGACCATCGTCAAGGCCGGAGCGCGGAAGGTCCGTAAGCTCTACCAGGACCGCGTGGTGGCCGGGTTCGCCGGGACCGCGGCCGACGCGTTCACCCTCTTCGCCCGCTTCGAGGCGAAGCTCGAGGAGCATCGGGGTAACCTGTCGCGGGCGGCGGTGGAGCTGGCCAAGGACTGGCGCACCGACCGCGTCCTGCGGCGGCTGGAGGCGCTCCTGGCGGTGGCCGACCGCGAGCACTCGTTCATCATCTCCGGGACGGGCGACGTCATCGAGCCGGACGACGGCCTGATCGGCATCGGGTCGGGCGGCCCCTACGCGCTGGCCGCCGCCCGCGCGCTCGTCGCCCACTCCGATCTGGACGCCAAGTCCATCGCGGCCGAAGCGATGCGCGTCGCCGCGTCGATCTGCGTCTACACGAACGACCACGTGAGTGTGGAAGTCCTGTGACGCCGGGCCGGGAGGCGTCGGCTCGAACAGATCGGCCGTGTCGGAGCCACGCCGCTTTGGCACGGAAGGTTCGGGCGTGTCGGAGCCGGGTCGCATCCGTCTCAGGCCACCCCCAGTCAAAGCCGGCCTCGAGGCCCCCGCTACAATGACCTCGGGCCTCACGCTGACACCCGCGGAGATCGTCACCGAGCTGGACCGCTACATCGTCGGCCAGGAGAAGGCCAAGCGCGCCGTCGCCATTGCCCTCCGCAACCGCTGGCGGCGTCAGAACCTGCCGCCCGAGCTGCGCGACGAGGTGGCGCCGAAGAACATCATCATGATCGGCCCCACCGGCGTCGGAAAGACGGAGGTGGCCCGACGCCTGGCGAAGCTCTCCCAGGCTCCGTTCCTGAAGGTGGAGGCCTCCAAGTACACCGAGGTCGGCTACGTCGGCCGCGACGTCGAGTCGATGATCCGGGACCTCACCGAGCTGTCGGTCAACATGGTCAAGGCGGAGATGACGGCCCGGGTGCAGGAGCGAGCCGAGCAGCTGGCCGAGGAGCGTCTGCTCGACGTCCTCTTGCCGCGGCGACCGCAGGAGCCGTACTCGTCGAGCTCGCTCGAGGAGGTCACCCCGGACGCCTCGCGCGAGACGACGAAGGACAAGCTCCGCGCGCAGCTCAGGGCCGGACGGCTCGACGATCGGCTCGTGGAGCTCGAGACGCAGCACCAGGCGACGCCGATGATCGAGGTCCTGTCCGGTCAGGGGCTCGAGGAGATGGGCATCAACCTCAAGGACATGCTCTCGAACGTGATGCCCACGCGGACGAAGCGCCGCAAGGTCACGGTGGCCGAGGCGAAGCGGCTGCTGGCGCAGGAAGAGGCGCAGAAGCTCATCGACATGGACGAGGTGGTGGCGCAGGCCATCCGCCGCGCTGAGAACTCGGGCATCATCTTCCTCGACGAGCTCGACAAGGTCGCCGGACGGGAAGGGGGGCACGGGCCCGACGTCAGCCGTCAGGGCGTGCAGCGCGACCTCCTTCCCATCGTCGAGGGGTCCTCGGTCACGACCAAGTACGGGGTCGTCCGCACCGACCACATCCTGTTCATCGCCGCCGGCGCCTTCCATGTGGCCAAGCCGTCGGACCTCATTCCGGAGCTCCAGGGGCGCTTTCCGATCCGGGTCGAGCTCGACCCCTTGACGCGCGACGATTTCGTCCGCATTCTTACCGAACCGCGGAATGCCCTGGTTACGCAGTACGTGGAATTGCTGAAAACGGAGCAGGTCGTCCTCCGGTTCACGCCGGAGTCGGTGGAGGCGATCGCGGAGACCGCGATGCAGGTGAACGCGAGCACGGAGAACATCGGCGCCCGGCGCCTGTACACGGTCATGGAAAAGCTGCTGGAGGAGATCTCCTTCAACGCGCCGACCCTGCCGGGCAAGGAGCTGACCATCGACGCCGGCTACGTGCACCAGCGGCTCGCCGAGATCACTCGGGACCAGGACCTCTCGAGGTTCATCCTTTGACGGCGGTGCGCAGCCTGAGCCCGAAGGGCGAGGCGAGCCTGTGACAGATCCCCGGCGCGCCGAAATACTATTGGAGTCTCTGCCCTACATCCGGGAGTTCCGCGGCAAGACGATCGTCATCAAGTACGGCGGCGCGGCGATGGAAAGGGCGGATCTCAAGGAACCCTTCGCCCTGGACGTGATCCTGCTGCGTCTGGTCGGCATCAACCCGGTCATCGTGCACGGCGGCGGCCCGCAGATCGGCGCGCTCATGAAGCGTCTCGGCAAGGAGCCGCGCTTCGTCGGCGGCATGCGCGTGACCGACGAGGAGACGATCGAGATCGTCGAGATGGTGCTGGTCGGCAAGATCAACAAGGAGATCGTGGGCCGCATCAATCACCATGGCGGCCGCGCGATCGGCCTCTCGGGCAAGGACGCCGGCCTTCTGCGGGCGCGGCGCCGGCCCCACCGCCTGCCGAACGGCGACGAGATCGACATCGGGCTCGTCGGTGAGGTCGAGGCGGTGAACACCGAGGCCCTCCGGCTCCTCACCAACGACGGGTTCATTCCGGTCATCGCGCCGATCGGGGTGGGAAGCAAGGGCGAGACGTACAACATCAACGCGGACCTCGTCGCCGGCGACATCGCGGCCGCCCTCGGCGCCGAGAAGCTGATCCATCTCACCGACGTCCAGGGCATCCTCGACTCCGACCGCAAGCTGGTGAGCACGCTCGCGCGCAAGGACGCGGAGCGGCTCGTCCAGGACGGCGTGATCGACGGCGGCATGCTCCCCAAGGTGGAGTCCTCGCTCCGGGCCCTGGAGGGCGGCATCGCCAAGGCGCACATCATCGACGGCAGCCAGCCGCACGCGATTCTCCTCGAGCTCTTCACGCGCGAAGGCATCGGAACGGAAATCGTCCTGTGAGGTCGACGGCGATGGACACCAAGACGCTCCTGGAATGGTCGGCGAAGTACCACACCCCGAACTACGGCAGCCGCGCCCCGATCGTGCTCGTCCGGGGAGACGGCGTGCGCGTCTGGGACTCGGACGGGCGCGAATACCTGGACTTCGGCGCGGGGATCGCCGTCACCTCGCTGGGGCACTGCCATCCCCGGGTGACCGGCGCCATCCAGGAAGCGGCGGCAACGCTCCTGCACGTCTCCAACCTCTACCACGCGGCGCCGCAGATCCATCTGGCCAAGCTCCTCATCGAGCACTCGTTCGCCGATCGCGTGTTCTTCTCGAACTCCGGCGCCGAGGCGAACGAGGCGGCGTTCAAGGTCGCCCGCAAGTACGCGCGCGAGCGGATCTCGTCCGACCGCGTGGAGTTCGTGGCGACCCGCAATTCGTTCCACGGACGCACGTTCGCGACGGTGGCGGCGACCGGCCAGGAGAAATACCAGCACGGCTTCGAGCCCCTGGTCCCCGGCTTCAAGCACGTGGCCTACAACGACCTGCGCGCCATGGAGCGCGCGATCGACAACCGCACGGCGGGCGTCATCGTGGAATGCATCCAGGGCGAGGGCGGCGTGCACGTCGCCGACGAGGACTACCTGCGCGGGCTCCGCAAGCTCTGCGATCAGTCGGGCACGCTCCTCATCCTCGATGAGATCCAGACCGGCGTCGCAAGGACTGGGCGGCTCTGGGCCTACCAGCACTACGGGATCGAGCCCGACATCATGACGCTCGCGAAGGCGCTCGCCAACGGGGTGCCGATCGGCGCCATGCTGACGCGTGAGGACATCGCGAGCGTCCTGATCGCCGGAACCCACGGGTCGACCTTCGGCGGGACGCCGTTCGTCACCTCGGTGGCGCTGGCGACCATGACGACGATCCTCGACGGCAAGCTCTGGGAGCAGGCCGCGCAGCGGGGCCGATATCTGATGGACGGGCTCCGGGCGATCCAGGCGTCGAACCCGAAGGTGCAGGTCGTGCGAGGCCGCGGGCTCCTGATCGGTGCCGAGCTGTCGGTGACGGCCGGGCCGATCGTCGACGCCTGCCGTGAGTCCGGGCTGCTCGTGCTGTCGGCGGGGGAGCGCGTCCTGAGACTGACGCCGGCCCTCATCGTCGAGGAGCGCGAGTGCGAGCAGGCGCTGGAGATCATCAAGACCGTGCTCGGACGCGCCTGACGATGCGGCACTTCCTGTCGGCCGCCGACCTGACGCGTGACGCCGCCCTCGAGCTGTTCGCCCTCGCCGCGGACCTCAAGCAGCGTCGCAAGTCCGGGCGCCTGGGCGCGCCGCTCGCCGGCAAGACCTTCGCCCTCATCTTCGAGAAGGCCTCGCTCCGGACGCGCGTCACCTTCGAGGTCGGCATCATCCAGCTCGGCGGCCGCGCGGTCCACCTCGTGGGCCGCGAGATCGGGCTGGGCACGCGCGAGTCGGTGCCCGACGTCGCGCGCAACCTTTCCTTGTGGGTCGACGGCATCCTGGCGCGGGTCAATTCCCACGCGACCATCACGGGGCTCGCGCGCCACGCGAGCGTCCCGGTGATCAACGGGCTCTCGGATTTCGAGCACCCGTGCCAGGCGCTCGCCGACTTCTTCACCCTGTGGGAGCGCGGCATCGACTTCCGCGCCATGCGGCTGGCGTGGATCGGCGATGGCAACAACGTCTGCCACTCGATCATGATCCTCGGCGCCCTGCTGGGCGCCGAGATCGTCGTCGCCTGTCCGCCCGGGTACGAGCCGGACGCGGGGGTGGTGGCGACGGTGCGCCGCGGCGGCGGGCGGCTCGAGGTCACCGAGGACGCGCGCGCCGCCGCCCGGGGCGCCGACGTGATCTACACGGACGTCTGGACGAGCATGGGGCAGGAGGCCGAGCACGAGCAGCGGCTCGAGGCCTTCAGTCGCTACCAGATCAACGAGACGCTGGTCGGCTTCGCCAAGCCGTCCGCGCTCGTCATGCACTGTCTGCCGGCCCATCGCGGCGAGGAGATCACCGACGCCGTGCTCGACGGCAAGCAGAGCATCGTCCTGCAGCAGTCGGAGAACCGGCTCCACGCGCAGAAGGCGATCATGCTCCGCCTGCTGGGAGGCTCGCTCGATGACGCCTGATCCCAAGCGCGTCGTCCTGGCCTACTCGGGCGGCCTCGACACCTCGGTGATCCTCCGCTGGCTGATCGAGCGCTATCGCTGCGACGTCGTGGCGTTCTGCGCCGATCTCGGCCAGGGCGAGGAGCTGATCCCCGTGCGCGACAAGGCGATGCGCACCGGCGCCGTCGCCGTGCACATCGTGGACTTGCGCGAGGAGTTCGTCCGCGACTTCATCTTTCCGATGCTCCGGGCCAACGCGGTGTACGAGGGCGCCTACCTCCTGGGCACGTCGATCGCGCGCCCGCTCATCGCCCGGGCGCAGGTCGAAGTCGCGGCGAAGGAGGGCGCCGACGCCGTCGCCCACGGCGCGACCGGCAAGGGCAACGACCAGGTTCGCTTCGAGCTCACCTACGCGGCCCTGGCGCCGCAGCTGCGGGTGATCGCGCCGTGGCGGGAATGGGAGCTCGACTCCCGCACCTCGCTCATCGAGTTCGCGCGGCGGCACGACATCCCGGTCCCGGTGACGGTGGAGCGGCCTTACAGCACCGATCGCAACCTCTTCCACATCTCTTACGAGGGCGGCGTGCTGGAGGACCCGTGGGCCGAGCCGCCCGCCAAGATGTTCCAGCTCACCAGCGACCCGGAGGCCGCGCCGGACGTGCCGTTGACGCTCGAGATCGCGTTCGAGCGCGGCGACCCGATCGCCGTCGACGGGGAGCGCCTGGGCCCGGCGGCGCTCCTGACGCGGCTGAACCGGCTCGGCGGCGAGCACGGCATCGGCCGCGTCGACCTGGTCGAGAACCGCTTCGTCGGCATGAAGTCGCGCGGCGTCTACGAGACCCCGGGCGGCACCATCCTGCACGCGGCGCGGCGGGCCCTGGAGTCGATCACCCTCGACCGCGAGGTGCTCCACCTGCGCGACTCGCTGGTGACCCGCTACGCGGAGATGATCTACTACGGCTTCTGGTTCTCGCCGGAGCGCCTAATCCTACAGTCGCTCATGGACGACTGCGCGCGCGACGTCACCGGCACCGCGCGGGTCAAGCTGTACAAGGGCGCCGTCACGGTCACCGGCCGCCGGGCGCCGCGATCTCTCTACCGGACG
>QHSM01000637.1 GCA_003221595.1 Candidatus Rokuibacteriota bacterium
CGGCGCCTCATCAAGGAGGCGGAGGAGCTCAAAGCCCTCCGTAATCGCGCCTCGGAAGCGATCGGTCAGGCCCGCAAGCGCGGCGAGGACGCCGCCGCCGAGCGGGCCCAGATGCGGGAGGTCGGCGAGCGCATCAAGGTCCTCGACGACGAAGTGAAGGAGGTCGACGGCCGGATCGAGGCGCTGCTGGTCCAGCTGCCGAACCTGCCGCATCCCTCGGTGCCTCCGGGCCGAACCGAGGACGACAACGTCGAGGTCCGGCGTTGGGGCGCGCCGCGGGCCTTTCCGTTCACGCCGAAGACGCACGACGAGGTGGGCGAGGCGCTCGGAATCCTCGACCCCGAGCGCGCCGTCAAGATCGCC
>QHSM01000638.1 GCA_003221595.1 Candidatus Rokuibacteriota bacterium
CTCTTCAAGACGGTCGAGCCCGACGAGAACCGCACGCTCTATCTCATTCCGACGGCGGAAGTCTCGTTGACCGCGCTCCACAACGAGGAAACCCTGGCGGAGGCGACGCTACCGCGGCTCTACACGGCTCTGACGCCCTGCTATCGGCGGGAAGCGGGAACGTACGGCAAGGACATGAAGGGCCTCTACCGCCAGCACCAGTTCGAGAAGGTCGAGCTGGTGAAGATCGCGACGCCGGGGCAGTCGTACGAGGAGCTCGAGTCGCTGGTGCGGAACGCCGAGATGGTGCTGCAGCGGCTCGAGCTGCCGTACCGGGTGGTCGAGCGCTGCGTCGGAGATCTGGGTTTCAGCGCGGCCAAGGGCTACGATATCGAGGCGTGGCTGCCCGGACAGAATCGCTACCGCGAGATCTCGTCGTGCTCGAACTACGACGCCTTCGGCGGGCGGCGGGCGGAGATCCGGTATCGCCCCGAGAGCGGCGGTCGCGCCGAGTTTTGCGCCACCCTGAACGGCTCGGGCCTGGCGGTCGGCCGCACCGTGATGGCCGTGCTCGAGAACTATCAGGAGGCCGACGGCACCGTCACGGTTCCGGCGGCGCTCCGCCCGTACATGGACGGGCTCGAGCGGTTGACGCGCCTGCGAAGGTAAGGTCGCACCCGCGGGCCGAGCCGTGAGACGGCGCCCGTGGCTCGTGGCCGTCGCGCTCCTCCTCGGGGCGTGCGCGATGACCGTGGACTCCCGGACCACCGCCTTCCTCAAAGACGCGCGCGAGTGCGAGCAGGATGCCGACGCTCAGCTGAGCAACATGAGCCAGGCCGACCAGGGGATCCGGATGCTATTCCTGCAGTCCTGTATGGCCCTGCGCGGGTGGCCCCAGTAGCCTATCGGCGCTTGAAGGGGTCCTCCGCCGACCCGCCGCCCGCGCCGACGATCCGATAGTCCAGGAGCCGGATCTCGTAGGTACCGTTGAGGTAGTCGGCTCCGAAGCCCCACGTCCTGAAGCCACGCGTGGAGATGGGGATCGACACCTGCTTGGCGAGGCCGGGCGGGATGGTCATTCCCTTGAAGTCCCGCAGATGGAAATCGAGCACCTCGCCGCGCGGATTCCTGATGACGACCAGCACCTTGACGTCCGCGATGGTCTCGGCCGTCCGGTTCTGGAGCGAGGCGGTGAGGGAGTTGAGCGTGGTGCCCTCGGCGAAGATCCCGAACTGCTCGATGACGTTGTTGAAGTAGACCAGATCCTTCAGGCGGCTCCCCTCGCGCAGCTCGAGGGCGGCCGGCTTCGCCGCCGCGAAGGTGACCGCGGCGGGCGGGAGGTCGCGCAGGAGGTTCACCGGGAGCGCGAAGTTCAGGTTCTGACCCTTCGAGGAGGTCGCCGTCGCGATGCCGATGACGCGGCCCGTGGAATCGAAGACCGGTCCCCCGCTGCTTCCCGGGCTGATGGGGGCCGTGATCTGCAGGAGCCTGGCGGCCCCCAGCGTCCGGAGCCCACCCACGATTCCGGTCGAAACGGTGCCCTCGAGGCCTTGCGGGCTGCCCAGGACGATAACGTCCTGTCCGACGACGACCTTGTCCGAATCGGCCAGCGACACGGCGGGCGTCGAGTCGAACGAGGTCTGGAGCGTCACGAGGTCGTGCTTGCGCGCGAAGTTCAGGATGCGCCCGGCCGTTCCGGTCCGACCCCGCCAGCGCACCAGGATCTTGGTGGCGCCCCCGACGACGTGGGCGTTGGTGACGAGCACGCCGTCGCGCGTGATGAAGAACCCGCTCCCCAGCGCGAGCGGCTGATCGTGATCGTCGACGGCGACGAGCGTCACGACGGCCGGCAGGTTCTCACGGGCGATCCGCGCGGTCACCGATTCCTGGGCGCCGGCGGCATCGTGAGAGGCGGGAAAGGCGGTGGTCAACGCGAGCGCTGCGGAGAAAACGGTTGCGACCTTCATGGCTCGTCCCTCTCGCGTCATCGACTGATCTAGGGAAGCTATCTTTTACACGAGAAGTCCGTTTCTGACAAGAGGTGG
>QHSM01000639.1 GCA_003221595.1 Candidatus Rokuibacteriota bacterium
CGATCCCGCCAACCGGGCGGACGTCGCGGCGATCAGCGGTCTGCACCTCAGGCTGCTCGGGCACGGGCCCATGGCGCGTCTGGGCGAGATGTTTCTGCGACGGTTCTGCTACGGCGTCCTCCTGCGCGACGACCTCATGCGGGCGGCGCTCTTCGAGGTGGACGGCCGCCCGGCGGGCTTCGTGGCCTACACGAGCCGCTCGATCACCTTTCACCGCGAGGCCGTCAGACGCCACTGGGCCTACGTGGCGTGGCTGATCGCCCTGTCCGTGGTCCGCGATCCGCGGCTGGTGGCGCGCGTGCTCAAGGCGGTCCGGCTGATGTTCTCGCGGCGCGCCGAGCTCGATCTGGGCCGCGACCCACTGGGAGAAGTCCTTGCGATCGGGGTGCTGCCCGAATATCTGACCCCGCAGTTCGTGCGCCGGACCGCGAGCCGGATCGGGGACGAGCTCGTCGCGCACGCGGCCGCCTACTTGCGGCGGGCGGGAGTCGACCGGATGCGGATGGTCGTCGAGGCCCACAACAAGCCGGCGCTCCTGTTCTATCACCGCCTGGGTGGGCGCTTCGAGCCGTACGCGCACGCCGGCGAGCCGATGGTGCACGTGTGGTTCGACCTGCAAGGACCGGCCGACCGCGCGGCGGAGGCCGAGGTGTCGCTACCCAGTAACGCGGCGAGGTGAGGCAGATGCCAGGTCAGGCGAGCACGATCGAACGCGGTCGATACACCGACGTCGAGTATCTGCAATTCCGGGCTCCGCGGTGGATCGAGGTCGCGCGGACCGTCGCCGGGATCCTGACCTGGCCCGTGGTCTGGCCTCTCGCCATGCTCAGCCGGACCTCGGACATGCTCTTCCGCACCGTGTCCGAGCTCCTGAGCCTCCTTCCCTACGTCGTCGGTGTCGTCGTGCGGGCTGAGTTCTATCGCTTTGCCCTCGCGCGCTGCGGCCGGAACGTCGTCATCGAGCTTGGTGTGGTCTTCATCTACCGCGACATCTCGATCGGGGACAACGTGACGATCAACCGGTACAGCGTCATCCATCACTGCGACATCGGCAGCTACGCGCTCGTGGGTGAGCACTCGGTGTTGCTGAGCGGCTCTCGGCAACACGACATCGACCGCACCGACATCCCCATGGCTCTACAGCGAGGGCGCAAGAAGCGCATCGCGATCGGCGATGACTGCTGGATCGGCGCCCACGCGGTCGTGATGGAGGATGTGGGTCGCGGGGCGATCGTGGGCGCCGGCGCCATCGTCACGAAGCCGGTCGGGGAGCTCATGATCGTGGCTGGCAATCCCGCGCGACCGATCCGCCGGCGCGGCGAGCCGGCGCCCGCCACCGATCCGCGTTGAGCCGTGGCGATGAATCACGTCCGCGGTGACACATGCGAGCGAGCCCGCGGGTCCGGCGGACCAGCCCGGCCCCCGCTCGAGAATCACTGGGACGCGTACTGGAGTCGACTGGAAGAGCACGTCATCTTTCGTGTGGAGGCGGCCGACTACGTCGCCCGCCTGGAGGCCGCGGTCGGGTTCGGCACCGGCACGCGGGTGCTGGACTTCGGCTGCGGGTTCGGGTTCGTCGCCGAGCTGCTCGCGCCGAGGGTCGCGGCACTGTTCGCGTTCGACGCGTCGGACCACATGCGGCGTCAGGTGCAGCGCCGGCTCGCCGGCTACGCCAACGCGCGAGTTCTGGGCGCGCTCGCGGGGTGGCCGTCGGCGCTCCCCTTCGACCTCATCCTGGTCAACAGCGTCGTGCAGTACATGGCGCGTGAGGAGTTTCACCGATGGCTGGAGCAATGGCGCCCGATGCTCGCCCCCGGGGGACGCCTCGTGCTCTCGGACCTCCTCACCGACAACGTCGATCCCCTCCGCGAAGTGGTCGGCATGCTGGCCCTGGGCGCTCGACACGGATGTCTGATGCGCGTCGTGCGCAAGGCGCTCGGAGAGCTTCGCCACTACGCCGGGACACGGCGCGTCCGGCCGCTTTTCCGGATCGCCATCGGCGAGCTGCGTGAGCGAGCCGGCCAGCTGGGGCTGGCGGTAGATGTCCTGCCAACGAACCTGACGTACCGGAACACGCGCGCCACCGCGGTTCTCTCCAGGCCGGCGTCTGACCGTTGATGCGGATGTTCGCTTTCCGGCTACTGCCGGCGATGCTGCTGCTCCCGCTCTTCCTGGGATTGGCGGCCAGCTCGGAGGCGCCCGACTATGCCCGGACGCCTGTCCTGTTCGTCCACGGCCACGGCCTGTCCTCCGCAGACTGGCGACCGCTGATCGAGTACCTGGCCGCGAACGGGTACGCGCGCGAATACTTGCACGGCGTGGACATCGTCCCGAACACCATGGCCAACGTTCAAGCCGCCACGTCGGTGATCGCGCCGGCGGCCGACTCGCTGCTCGCCCGGGCGAAGGCCGCCGCCCAGGGGGCTGGGTACCGCGGTGAGGTGCCGCGCCGGCTCGACATCGTCTCGCACAGCATGGGCGTGGTGAGCAGTCGGTGGTACGCGGCCAAGCTCCGTCCCGAGCGCGTTCGCACCTGGATCGGCCTGGCCGGAGCGAACCACGGCACGCAGGCGCTCTGCCCATTCCAGGACGAGGCGTCCCGAGAAATGTGCCCCGCCTTCGCGGGCAATGCGCGGACGCACGCGCTGCAGGTGGCGCTCAACGGCGCCGAGGGCGCGTGGGTCGACGAGACACCCTATGGCCTCGGACTCGACCGACCGGCCGTCCCGCGCATCCTGCCCGACGGCACGCGCAGCATTCCGGCGTACCGGTCCGGGAAACCAGCCCGGGCAACTTCCTCTTTCAGGAGCAGGTCGGGCACGACCCTCTCCTCCTGCATCCGGACCTGTTCCGTCTCGTCGGCGCCATGCTGGCGACCCGCAACTGACGTCGGCGCGCGCGATGAACGGCAAAGCGAAACTGTCCGTGGCGATAACGATCGTTGCGCTGGTCTGCGCGCTGACGGCCGGCGAGGTGGCGGCGCAGACGATCACGGTCGCGCCGGCGAGTCCCACGGTTGCGGTGGGGCAGAGCCAGCAGTTCACGGCGAGCGGCGTGGGCACGGCGACGGGCATCGACCTGGGCGCCTTTCACTCGTGCGCCCGGTTTCAGGACGGCACGGTGCGCTGCTGGGGGAACAACACCTCGGGCCAGCTCGGGGACGGGACCCAGACGGATTCCTCGACGCCGGTGACGGTCGCCGGAATCCCCGGTGCGGCGGCGGTCACCGGCGGCGGTTTTCACACGTGTGCGCGCTTTCCCGATGGCACGCTGCAATGCTGGGGACGGAACAATGCCGGCCAGCTCGGCGACCCGGGCACCCTGCGCGAGGCCGTCACCACCCCGGTGCGGGTCACGGGGATCACCACCGCGACGGCGGTGAGCGCCGGCGGGTTCCACACGTGCGCGCTGCCGGGCGACGGCACGGTGCGCTGCTGGGGCCAGAACGACTACGGGCAGCTCGGCAACGGGACCAACGATCCCGTCCCCGACAGCCCCTCGACCATCAACCCCACGCCGGTGATGGTCAGCGGCATCACCACGGCGGTGGCGCTCTCGGCCGGCGGGTGGTACACCTGCGCCCTGCTCCAGGACGGCACGATCCGGTGCTGGGGGGACAACACCTACGGCCAGCTCGGTGACGGCGCCCCGATTGCGCCGCCCACCGTCCGCATTGCGTCCACGCCCGTCACCGTCAGCGGGATCACGACTGCGGTCGCCATCGAGGCGGGGATCTTCCACATGTGCGCACGCCTGCAGGACGGCAGCGCGCGCTGCTGGGGCCGCAACGGGGACGGCCGGCTTGGCAACGGGAGCACCGCGAACTCCTCCACGCCGACGACAGTCCCGGGAGTCAATCCGGCCGCCCTCGGGGCGGGCGCCGAGCACGCGTGCGCGGTTCTCGGGGACGGCACGGTGCGCTGCTGGGGGGACAACAATTGGGGGCAGCTTGGTAACGGGTCCGCCGCCGGCACGACGTCCACGATCCCGGCGGCCCCGGCCACGGGGATCACCACCGCCATCGCCACCTCCGCCGGGGCCGAGCACAGCTGCGTGGTTCTTCAGGACGGCACGGTGCGCTGTTGGGGGAACAACAATTTCGGCCGGGTCGGTGTGGCGCTCACCGACCCTCGTACGCAAGCTTGCACGAACAGCCCGTCCTGTGCGTTCACCCCGGTGGCGGTCGACGGGATCGGCGGGGTGACGTGGACGAGCAGCGACACGACGGTGGCGACTATCGATGCGAACGGGTTGGCCACGGCGCGTGGCGCCGGATCCACCACGATCACGGCGACGTCCGGCAGCCGCAGTGGAAGCACCGTGCTCACGGTCGCGACGCGTCCCACCCTCTCGGTGGTTCGCGAGGGCACCGGCGGCGGCACCGTGCGATCCGGTGACGGGAGGATCGTCTGCGGAACCGCGTGCGCGGCCGACTACGATAACGGCAGCTCGGTCACCCTGACGGCAACCGCCGACCCCGGCTCCACCTTTGACGGCTGGCGCGGCGGCGACTGTGCCGGCACCGGCGCCTGCACCGTCACCCTCTCGGCCGCCACCACCGTCTTCGCCAGCTTTGGCGTCT
>QHSM01000640.1 GCA_003221595.1 Candidatus Rokuibacteriota bacterium
GGCGGCGCGTGCTGGCCGCGCGATCTGACGGTGCCCGGCCGCGAGCTCCGGGGCGTTCACTTTGCCATGGAGTACCTGACACTCCAGAACCGGCGCTGCGAGGGCGATACGGTCGCCGACGAGAAGTTCATCACGGCGCAGGGCAAGCACGTCGTCATCATCGGCGGCGGCGACACCGGCGCCGACTGTCTCGGCACCGTGCACCGCCAGGGCGCGCAGTCGGTTCACCAGTTCGAGCTCCTGCCCCGGCCGCCCGATCAGCGCGCCGCCGACAACCCCTGGCCGCAGTGGCCCAACATCTTCCGCGTCTCGGGCGCCCACGAGGAGGGCGGCGAGCGTGTCTACGCGGTTTCCACGCAGCGCTTCCTCGGCGACGCCCAGGGCCGGGTTCGAGCCCTCGAGGCGGTGAAGGTCGACATGGTGCGCGAGGGCGGTCGGCTGGAGTTCAAGCCGATCCCGGGCAGCGAGTTCGCGCTGGAGGTCGAGCTGGTCCTGCTCGCCATGGGATTCCTCGGGGCCGAGCGGCCGGGCATGCTGACCGACCTCGGCGTCACGCTGACCGAGCGCGGGAACGTCCAGCGCGACGCGAACTGGATGACCAGCGTGCCGGGTGTCTTCGCCTGCGGCGACATGCAGCGCGGCCAGTCGCTGATCGTGTGGGCGATCGCCGAGGGCCGTTCCGCCGCGCGCGGCGTCGACCTCTACCTGATGGGTAAGTCAGCCCTTCCGGCTCCCCTGCCCTGATTGCGCCGGGCTTGACGCATGTGTGCCCTTTTTGAAACGTCGCGACTCAGCGCGGTCGGAGCGGCTCTCCGACGAGGGCCCACCACGGGAGCGCGACGAACAGGATGGCCACCCAGCCGACCAGCGTCATCCAGAGCCCGAAGCGGAGCACCTCCCCGGCCGACACGTGCCCGCGCTCGTAGATGACGAGCGCCGACGAGCTCTGCGCCGGGTAGTAGACCACCGCGTCGCCGGTGATCATCACCACCAGCGCGCACACCAGCGGATTGATCCCCGCCTCCCGTCCGACGGACATCGCGATCGGCAGCGCCAGGGCCAGGAAGCCCGAGATGTTCGGCACCACCACGCGCAGCAGCGTCGCCCCCAGCATGAGGAGGATCACGACGCCGAGCGCGCTGTCACCGAGCGTGGGCAGGCCGCCTACCAGCAGGCGTCCGAGCCACGGCGCGGCGCCGCTGGCGACTAGCGCGTGGGCCAGCGAGATCGACGCGGCGATGACGAAGAAGTTCGACCAGCCGACGCCGCGGTCGAGATCTGACCAGGCGAGCGGACCCACGCCGGGCGTCAGGAGCGCGGCGAACGCCAGGAGCGCCGGCAGCGCCGGATCGAGGTGATGGAGGCCGTCCGTGAGCCAGAGGGCCGAGGCGCCGAGGATGATCGCGATCGTCCGCCACTCGATCGGCGAGACGGGCCGGCGGCGGGCGGGCGCGGGCAGCGGCAAGCCGCGGGTGAATCCCTTGTGGTAGAGCGCGTACGTGAGCACGCCGCCCATGACGAGAATTGCATAGTACGGCACCGCCATCAGCGTGAACCAGCCGGTCCACGACATGCCGCCGATGATGGCCGCGCTCATGACGGGCGTGATCCCGCCGGTCAGGAGCGTGGTCGAGGCGAGGCGGTTGATCGACGAGAGCGCGAGCATGATGGCCTTCGCGACCTCGGCGCCGCGCTGAACCCCGCCCAGGGAGAACACCTCGTCGTAGATGTGGATGAGGATGCCGGAGCGCGTCGTCGCCGACGGAAGCACGAAGGTCAGGATCGGGAACGAGAGAACCAGCTGGAGGTAGACCGCGAGGCTCTTGCCCCGGGAGCGCTCGAGGATCGTCCGGGCCAGGCGCTCGGCCAGCCCGCTGCGCACCACCGCGACGCCCATGGTCAGCACGCCGATCAAGAAGAAGGGCACGGGGTTGGCGAACCCCTGCAAGGCATCGCGAAGACTGCCGGTGGCGCCGCTCAGCGCCAGCAGCGTGACGCCGACGAGGGCCGCGACGCCGGGCTCGAGGATCTCGCCTGTCCACAGCAGGATGGTGATCAGCGTGACGATCAGCGCTCGCTGGCCGGCGATCGGGAGACCGGCGAGCATCGGCGGCAGGAAGAGGCTCGCGGCCAGGCCGGCGAGCGGGACGGCGAGAGCGAGAGTTTTTCGTCGGGTGCCGCCGGCCACGGCCGCCTCGGTTCGGCTCATCGGGCGGCGTCATCCTCCCACGGGCGGCACGGTCGAGTCGAGTGACGAGTGACGGGAGCCGCGCTAGACTGCCCGTGGAGCCGATTGTGCCGACCCATCAATCTCTCAGCGGGTCGTCGGACGAGGATCTCCTCCGGCGCATGGTGGAGACCCATCCGGAGCGCTACGGGCCGGACTTCTGGGCGTTCTTCTCCGCCAGCGTCGGAGCCTCGCGGCCGCCGCGTCCGGCGATGATCGACCTGGGCTGTGGCCCGGGCCTCTTGCTGCGCGACCTCGCGGAGCGTTATCCCGGCTCGACGCTCTATGGCTACGACGTCACTCCGGCGATGGTCGCGTACGCGCGGCAGCTTTCCTACGGGACGGCGAAGGCGACGCTGGCGCTGCTCGACGTGGCCACGCAGCCGCTCCCGCACGACGCGGGCACCGTTCACCTGGTGACGATGTCGTCGGTGCTGCACGTCTTCGACGAGCCGCTGGGGACGCTGGCCGAGATCCGGCGTGTCCTGGCTCCCGGAGGCCTCTTCCTGCTCCAGGACTGGATTCGCCAGCCGCTTCAGACCTACCTGGCGTACCGCCGTGACGTCTTGAAGGAGCCGCCGGCCGAAAGCGTGCGACGGGGTTTCCGTCTCTTTCCGGCGCACAACAAGTACACGACCGAGGACTGGCAGTGGCTC
>QHSM01000641.1 GCA_003221595.1 Candidatus Rokuibacteriota bacterium
AACGTGCTCGCCGTGATCGAACGATCGAACGTCAGGGTCACTCGATCCGTCGGCGTGGCGACGTCACCGATGGGACTCGCCGAGAGGATGCGGGGACCGGCGGTGTTCGTCGTGTTGATCGCCGAGAACGCCTCGAGCATGCCGCCCGTGGTCGTCTTGCCGGCCAGACCGGAAAGCGGCCGCACCGTCGAGAGTGTGCGATCGACGAGCCACTGCGGCGACGCGTTGGGGAAGAGGCCGGCCAGCAGCGACACGACGCCGGTCACGTGGGCGGTCGCCATGGACGTTCCGTTCCACATCGCATAGCCACTGCCGGGCGCCGCCCCGAGGATGTTCTCGCCGGGCGCGCCCAGATGCACCTTGGTCAAGCCGTAGTTGGAAAAGCCGGACAGGTTTCCGTTGATATCGACCGACGCCACGCTGATCAGGTTGGTCAGGCTGTAGGCGGCCGGATAGTACGCGACCTGCGGGTTGTCGATGTTGCTCGAGCCGTTGCCGGCGGCCGCGACGACCACCACACCCTGCTGCCCCGCCCAGTCGACCGCGTCTCGAAGCGCAGGATTGTTGACGGTCGTGCCCCAGCTGCTGTTGATCACCTTGGCGCCCTGCGTGACGGCGTGGTTGATCGCCCGGATCGCGTCCGAGATCGTGCCCCCGTCGCCGGCGTGAAAGCGCTCGGGCAGAAGGCGAACCCGCCAGTTGACGCCCGCGATCCCGGTTCCGTTGTTGCCCCGCGCGCCGATGGTGCTCGCGACGTGGGTCCCGTGACCGAAGGTGTCCATCGGGTTGTTGCTGTTACCCAGGTGATCCCAGCCGACGATGTCGTCGACGAGCCCGTTGCCATCGTTATCGGTGCCGTCGGTCCAGGGAGGAAACATCAGGTCACCGGCGTCGATGTAGCCCTTCCCGTTGTGATCGGTGACCAGGGCCCGGTTGTACTTCTGTCCCGAGCTGTCGAGGACGACGTTACCGTTGGCGTCGAGCGAGTTGAGGTCGTAGAAGTCGACCAGGCCGTTGCCGTTCGTGTCGACGATCTGGCTCTTCAGCGAGGCCGGGATCTCACCCTGATTGATGGCGATCGAGAGGTAGAGGTCCGGGTGCCGGTAATCGATGCCCGTGTCCATCACGGCGACCAGGGTCGTCGAGTTACCCGTCGTCTGATCCCAGGCGCGCGTCGCGTCGATGTCGACGCCCGCGGTGTTCTTGAGCGCCCACTGCGCCGCGAACTGCGGATCGTTCGGGAGGAACACCGCCAGGCTCACCACGTCGTCGGGCACGGCGTACCGGACTCCGGGCAACGCGCGCAGCCTGTCGAGAGCAGCCGCGGCATCGACTTCGGATGCTAGCGTGACGAGGATCAGGCGCCCGTCACAGCAGAGGCTTGAGCCCTTGGCGCCGAGCGAGGCGAGGACTGCCTGAGCTTCTTGCGACAGTGGCATTGAAGACCCGGCTGAATCCAAGCGAACGATCATGCGCTGAGAGCTGATCCGGCGAAGGTCGCGCTGGGCGTTGTCGTGGGGGTGATCGGCAGTCGCGAGAAGCGCAGTTGAGCGCTTCATTTTCCTCCTAATCGCGCGAGCATCGAAATAGACAAGCCTGCTAATCGCCCTTCGTGACGCGCAAATTCATCGTTACGACGCAATCACGCGATAAAACACTGGGCAAGCCCGCTGCCAAATGATGAGAGGCGAGGAATCAACTTCTTTTCAGGTGTTTACCTGAGCCGCAGATACCGGAATCAGTAGAGCAAACTCCACAGCTAGAAACTTCCGTGCACATTTCCCGCAGCGCCGGTCAGAGGGGGGCAAGGTACCGGAGATCAAAGGCAGCCTTTGGCGTTGCGCGCCGGGTGCTACGATGGGAGCGAAGGTTTTCAACCTCCTCGGGCACTGGCGGATAGCTCAGCTGGGAGAGCGCGGCCCCTACAAGGCCGAGGTCGGAGGTTCGATCCCTCCTCCGCCTACCAACCGAACTCGCGAAATACCCACATTTCCACCGCTGTCCACACGCTGAAAATCGGCCGTGTAGACGCGCCTACACAGGCCAAGCTCCGAGCTTAGCCCCTGTTCATACGTGGAAATGCACGTCGCGCGAAGTTTCAGCGGTAATTAGCCTGAGTGACGATCGGCACCCGCTTGCGACGCGCCTTTCGCGCGGTGAAACGGAGCGTGGAGCCCAAAAAAGATGCTCTTGACGACCCCTTAGCGATCGCCTAGGCTCCTGGCCCATCCAGTGTAAAAAGTGCCGCGGCGTCCCGGGTACCAGGCCCGAGATACCGCGGGGGTGGCCCGGGCCAGTCGAACTGGCGCACGTGGACCGGGGAGGATGAGATGCAGACTCTGGACAGGCCGACCAGGGGCGCGTTGAGCGTCCTTCAGACCCCCAGAATTCGAGGCCTTGTCGCGACCGCGCAGCAGGCGAACCCGGGGACGCCTTTGCTCATCTGCGGCGAGCCGGGCGTCGGTAAGGACGTCCTGGCGCGCCTCGTTCACGCCGTTTCGCCTCGCCAGGCCTATCCGTTCATCAAGGTGAATTGCCGTGACCAGGCGCTGCGGCTGATTCAAGTCCTGAAAACCGGAGAGGTCTGCCGGGAGGGGGGGCGCGAAGCGACCCGGGTCGATGTGCGCGTCATCGCCTCCGCCGTGGCTCCCGCGGAGAGGGACAACCAGGACCATCTCTGGCGCGAGCTTCGCCGGCTCGACACGACCGAGGTCCGGATTCCGCCCCTACGGCAGCGGGCCGACGAGATTCCGGACTTCGCGTCGTTCTTCGCCGCGCGGTTCAGCCGTCAGTACCATCGGGACGTCCGCCTCTGCCCCGAGACGATCGCCGCCTTCGGAGCGGGCGAGTGGCGCGGCAACGTCCGCGAGCTCGAGGAGGCGGTGCACGAGCTGGTCCGCGGAAGAGCCTAGCGCGCGCCGCTCGTCGCGGCCCCTCGTCACTCTCGCGTTCCCAGAAAATCCCGGCCCAGCGCGCGCTGGACCAGCGCCACCGTCGCGAAGGTCATCGCGAGCATGACGAGGCCGAGCACGGCGATGGCCCCGAATTGCCCTTCTTCCTTCAGGTCGAAGATCACCACCGAAATCACCTTGGTCGCCGGCGTGAACAGGATGATGGAGGCCGACAGCTCGCGAATCACGCCGATGAAGATGAAGCACCACGCCGCGATGACGCCGCTCCGGGCCAGGGGCGCGGTGATGTCGCGCAGCACGCGCAGTCGCCCGCCGCCCAGGATCCGCCCGGCGTCCTCGAGGTCCGGCGGGATCGCTCGAAACGTCGCGTCCGACTGTGCGTAGCCGACCGGCATCTCTTTGGTGAGGTATGCGAGGAACAGGATCCAGAGCGTGCCGTACAGGAGGAGCGGCGGTCGCGTGTAGGCGATGAAGAGGCCGACCGCCAGGACCACGCCGGGAATGACCACCGGGGCGAGAGCCAGGAATGCCACGAGCTGGTGACCGACGACGAGCCGCCGGCTGGTGACGTACGAGAGCAGCACGACGAGCCCGGCCCCCACGCAGGCCGTCATCACGCCGAGCTCGAGCGTGTTCAGGATGGCCGCCTGCGTCGCGCTGTACTCGAAGAACGTGAACGAGAAGTTGGCCAGCGTGAAATTGTCCCAGGTGAGCGGCTGGGCCCACGCGCGAGAAAAAGCCGCCTTCGCCAGAATCGCGTAGGGCAGGAAGATGGGGCAGGCCATGACGGCGAGCACGGCGAGGAGCGCAGGCCAGCGCCACGGGCCGAGCGTGATCGTCCGCCGCTGGCCGCCCTTGCCGCCGACGGCCGCGTAGCCGCGCCGGCCCAGGAGCTTCTTCTGGAGCAGCAGGAGGAGCGCCGTCGCGAGGAGCAGCGGCATCGAGAAGGCCGCCGCCATCTCGGTCTTGGGCGGAAAGTGGAAGAACGACCAGATCTGCGTCGTGATCGTGTGGAAGCCGGCCGGCAGCGAGAGGATCGCCGGCGAGCCGAACAGGGCGAGCGCCTGCAGGACGGACAGGATGAAGCCGCTCACCAGCGCGGGCGCCACCATCGGCAGGGTGACCGTGCAGGCGACGACGAGTCGCCCGGCGCCGAGAATCGCCGCCGCCTCCTCGAGGTCGGAGGCGATCAGGGCGAGCGTGTTGGCGATCATGATGTAGACGTATGGGAAGGTGTAGATCGTGACGACGAAGACGAGCCCCGGCATGGAGAAGATATTGAAGAGGCCCTCGTCGGCGCCGGTGAGGCTCCGCCACAGCTTGTTGATGTAGCCCGCGTTGGGGCCGGCCAGCATCACCCAGGCGAACGCGCCCAGAAACGGGGGCGTCACGAACGAGGCCATGACGAGCCCGCGGATCAGGCCGCGGCCCGGCACGTCGGTGCGCGCCGTCAGCCACGCCAGCGGAGCGCCGACGGCGACCGAGGCGAGCCCCACCCAGAAGGCGAGAACGCAGGTGTTCCAGAGCGCCTTCTGCAGCGCCGGGTCGGCGAACACCCGACGGTAGTGGACCAGCGTCGGGCCGGCCTCGCCGCCGACGCTGAGCGCGGCCAGCCAGCCGATCGGGAGCGCCATCAGCAGCACCAGCGCCAGGGCGGACGCGACCCAGACGGGAAGCGAGCGGTCGACGCCCTGCAGACGTCCGGTGCTCATCGCCGGCTCAGGCGCCGAAGAACTCGACGAAGCGGCTCTTGATCTCCTCGTTCCGTTTTTCCAGCTCCTCGGCCTCGACGTTCAGGA
>QHSM01000642.1 GCA_003221595.1 Candidatus Rokuibacteriota bacterium
CGGATTCAGCATCACCTGGCCGCGCACGAGCGTCATCCACGCCCGCCCGCGAACCTTCCAGCCCTCGTACGGCGTGAAGCCGGCGATGCCGAGGTGCTGCGCCTGCTGAATCGTCCACTCGGCCGTCGGGTCCCAGATCGTCAGGTCGGCGTCGGCGCCCGGGCGGATCACGCCCTTGCGAGGCCAGAGACCGAACGTCCGCGCCGGATTCTCCGCGAGCACGCGGGCCATCCACGTGACCGGCAGCCCGCGCTTGGCCACGCCTTCGCTCCAGGCGAGCGGCACGAGCGTCTCGAGGGACGGCGCGCCGAACGGAATGGGCTTGCCGGCCGCGTCCACGAAGATGTTCTTCCGCCCCGGCTCTTTCGCCGCCGGCACGCGCGGCGAGTGGTCGCTGGCGAGGTTGGCGATGAAGCCCTGCGCCGAGCCCTGCCAGAGCGCGGCGCGATCCGGCCCGTCGGCCGGGCGGAGCGGCGGGCCGATCTTGGCGAACGGGCCGAGGCGCTCCATCTCCTTGTCGGTGAGGAGCAGATACTGGGGACAGGTCTCGCACCACACCTTCTGTCCCTCGGCCTGCGCGCGCTTGATGCGCTCGAGGCCGAGCTTCGTCGAGAGGTGCACGACGTATACCGCGCATCCGGTGAGGCGTCCGATGAGGACGGCGCGGTTGATCGCCTCTTCCTCCGTCCAGTCCGGGCAGGTCGGGGGAAAGTCGGTGGGCGCCGTGCGGCCCTCGGCGATCGCCTTGTCCTCGAGGTAACAGAGGACGTCGCCGTTCTCGCAGTGCAGCTGGCAGAGGCCGCCGAGCGCGGCGAGGCGCTCCATGGTCTTGGCGATGAACTCGTCGGAGACCATGCGCTTGCCGCGCTTCTTGTACGTCATGAAGAGCTTGAGCGACGAGACGCCCATGCGGAACGCCTCGGGAATGCCGTCGAGGATGTACGGCTCGTGGTTCAGGATGAAGTGAAAGCCGAAGTCGAGGACGGAGAGCGACTCGGCCTCCTCGCGCAGGCGCGCGACCGCCTTCGGGAGCGTCTCGCCTTCGTCGTACACGACGAACGGCAGCAGCGTCGTGAGCCCGGTGCGCGCCGCCGCCAGCGGCGCCGTCCGCCAGTCGTCGTACTCCGGGC
Source organism: Candidatus Rokuibacteriota bacterium (assembly GCA_003221595.1). Taxonomy (GTDB): domain Bacteria; phylum Methylomirabilota; class Methylomirabilia; order Rokubacteriales; family CSP1-6; genus AR31. Next base: position 1,131 of record QHSM01000642.1, read on the forward strand.
CGATGTGCAGGTGACAGTCGATGAGCCCCGGCAGCACGTACTTACCGGAGGCGTCGATCACTCGCTCGGCGGGCGGCAGGAGCGATTCCGGCCCGATCGCGACGATCGTGCCGCCGCGGATCGCCACCGCGGCGTCGACGACGTCCGACCCGGTGACCACCTGACCGCCGCGGACGACGACGTCGACTCCCGCGCTCATCGGTTCGGCTCCTTCTCGGTCACCGGCTGGAGCAGCTGTCCGTAGTGCTGCGGCTGGCGCCGCCCGAGGAAGTTCCAGCGCTTGCGCAGGGGCCCCATCTGCTCGAGGTCGGTGCGCGCGACGACGAGCTCGTCGCCGCGCGTGGCGGCCCGCGCCAGCACCTGGCCCTGCGGGTCGATGATGCAGGAGCCGGCGATCAGCTCCACGCCGTCCTCGACGCCGGCCTTGGCCACGCCGACCACGAAGCAGAGGTTCGCGTAGGCGCCGGCGCGCATGCAGAGCTCGTTCAGGTCGAGCGCCAGCGGCGAGAGCGGCGTGTTGTAGCCGATCAGGATGATCTCGGCGCCCTGGAGCCCGAGCGCGCGATAGCTCTCGGGGTACCGCCGGTCCTGACAGATCGCGATGCCGACCTTCGCGCCGACGGCGTCGAACACGCGATAGCCGGTGTCGCCGTGGGCGAAGTAGTAGGGCTCGTGCACCTGGGCGAAGCCGTCGGGGATCTTCGTGCCGGGCAGATGGATCTTGCGAAAGGTTCCGCAGAGGCGCCCGTCGCGATCGGTGAGGAGCGCGGTGTTGAAGTACTTTCCGTCGGCCTTTTCGCAGAACCCGACGTGCACGGCCACGCGCGCCGCGGCGGCGCGGCGCAGGAGCGGCTCGAGCGCCTTCGGCGGGACTTCGGTCTCGAAGAACTGATCGAAGTCCTGACGGATGCGCTTGGGAAAGTAGGTCGTCAGCGCCATCTCGGGGTACACGATCAGCTCGACGCCGTCGCGCACGGCGGCCTCGAGGAGCGCCAGCATGCGCTCGACGATCGCCTCTCGCGGCGTGCCGTCCTGGTTGGGCCCCATCTGAGCGGCGCCGATCTTCAGCCAGCGGGGCATCGCGATCCTCCTCCGGGTTCGGGGCTATCCGGGCGTGATTCTACCCGAACGCGGGAGACCGCGTCAGGCCGCCGGAAAACCAGCAGGTTGGATCGAGCCTGCACGCACTTACACGTAATGTGCACACATTTTCAGTGTCGGTCGGCGCGTGCCCGTCGCTTCGCGACCTGACCCTCGCCCTCCCTTCGGCGAGCCGCCCCCTGCGGAAGAAACGTTGACAAGAAGTTCCGGCACGATGAGACTCGGTGGTCGAGGGATTTCCCGCTTCATTGCTGGCCGCGGAGCCCATGGCATTGTACTTGCTATTGGCCCCATCAGAACTCTCACACGACAGGAGGACGAATGAACGTCCGGCGTGGTTGGATCCCGGGTCTCGTCGCGGCAATCGTCATGGTGGCGCTGGTGCAGGCGGACGCGGCCCATCTCAAGGAACATGCGCGGAAGCACCGGATCGTCTACCAGCTGGACGACGCGGGTCTCGATAGGGCGAAGTTCGTCCTGGGGAACATGCGCAATCACGTGTCGGGCGTCGGCGGCTGGCAGAACATCGAAGCCCTCGAGCTCGTGGTCTTCGGTCCGGCGTTGAAAGGGTTCGCGAAGGACGGCATCGATCCCGCGCTGAAGCAGTCGCTCGAGGCGCTGCAGATGCAGGGCATGACGTTCGGCGCGTGCGGCAACACGATGAAGAACTACTGTGCTGAACAGTGATGCTGGATAGTGATGCTCGATATGGAGGACGGACGATGCGCAGATCTCTATTGACGATCTCGACACTGTGTCTCGCGCTCCTGCTCGCGGCCCCGGCCGCGGTGCTCGCTCACCCCCACGGAGACGAGCCGATCCTCTTCGGCATCGCGCCGCAGCAGGAGCCCGAGAAGGTCCGCGCGATGTGGGCGCCGTTCTTCCGCCATCTCGAGCGCGAGGTGGGACACCCGTTCGCCTTCGAGACGGCATCCTCGATCGAGGAGTTTCAGAAGCGCGTTCTCGAGGGCCGCTACGACATCTGGTGGGGCAACCCGCTGACGTACATCCAGGTGAGCAAGCGGCTCGGGTACCAGGCGATCGCGCGGGACACGACGCGGATCGCCGGTCTGCTGGTCACGCTCAAGGTGGACGGGGCGAAGTCGCCGAAGGACCTCCTCGGCAAGAAGATCGTGTACTCGGCGCCCGACGCGATCGGGGGCACGCTCCTCGTGCAGGCCCTCCTGGCCCGCGAGGGCGTGGCGCCGGACCAGGTCGAGTCGATCTACACCGGCTCCCACGACGCGGTGTATCGCTCGGTCATCGAGGGCACGGCGGCGGCCGGCGGCGGAGTTCCGCGGAGCTTCAACGCCCTCCCCGCGGAGCAGCGCGAGAAGCTCGTCGTGCTCGCCCGGACGGAGGAAGTGGCGCCCCAGGCGTTCGCGGTGCATCCGCGGCTCTACCGGAGCGTCGTCACGAAGATCCA
>QHSM01000643.1 GCA_003221595.1 Candidatus Rokuibacteriota bacterium
GCCGCCGGCGTCGCCCCGTGAAGCGGCGGGGGCGGGTCGACCTGCGCCGCACCCTCCGCGCGAACCTCACGCGCGGCGACCTGATCGAGCTTCGGTTCCGCGAGCGGAAGCGCAAGAAGGTCCGGCTCGTCCTGCTCTGCGACGTCTCGGGCTCGATGGATCTATACAGCCGCTTCCTGCTCCAGTTCCTGTTCGCCTTGCAGAACGTCTTCGGCCGGGTCGAGACGTTCATCTTCTCGACGCGCCTGACGCGGGTCAGCGAATATCTCCGCGGGCGCTCCTACCGGCAGGTGCTCCGGCGGCTCACCGACGTACGCGACTGGTCGGGCGGGACCCGCATCGGCGAGTCGCTCGCCCAGTTCAACCGCGAATGGCCGCACCTGGTGGACCGGCGCACGATCGTGATCGTCCTCTCCGACGGGTGGGACACGGGCGAGCCCGACGTGCTGGCCACCGAGCTCACGCGCATCAAGCGTCGCGCCGCGCGCGTCATCTGGCTCAACCCGCTCCTCGGCAATCCCTCGTACGAGCCCCTCACGCGCGGCATGGCCGCGGCCCTGCCGCTGATCGACGACTTCGCGGCCGGGCACAATCTCGCCGCCCTCCGCGATCTCGCCGGCAAGCTTCACATCTAGTCGGCTCGCCCGGCGCCGGTCGCGCACAAGGGACAGGGATGCGTCCCGGCCGAGGTCGGCGTATCATGAGGAGCCATGGCGGAACTCTTCGATCAGATTGACGAACTTCGGCGGTCCCGGGGCAAGGTCGCGGTCGCCACGCTGGTCAACACGCGGGGCACGACGCCGCGAAAAGAAGGCGCGAAGATGCTCGTCGGGGAGGGCGGCGCCGTGCTCGGTTCCGTCACGATCGGCGGATGCGTCGACGCGCAGGTGATCGAGCAAACCGAGAACGTGCTGACCACCATGAAGCCCCAGCTCCTCGAGCTGAACCTCGGCGACGAGGAGGCGTGGGAGATCGGTCTCACGTGCGGCGGCACCATCGAGGTGTTCGTCGAGCCGCTGACGGCCGACCTGCTGGAGCGCGTGCGCGCGCACAACAATCGGGGCGGGCGGGCGGCCATCGTCACTCGGCTCGACGGACCGGTCGGCACGAAGCTGCTCGTGCTGGACGACGGCTCGGCGACGGGCACGCTCGGTGACGCCGCCCTGGACGCCGCGTTCACGCGCGAGGCGCGCACGGCCATGACGGAAGGGACTTCGCGCACGCTCTTTCTCGAGAACACGCGCGCCTTCGTCGAGGTCTTCGCGCCGGCGTCCTTGCTGCTCGTGGTCGGCGCCAGCCACGTCTCGATGCCGATGACCGAGCTCGCCAGGGTGCTCGGCTACCGCTCGGTCGTGATCGACGGGCGGCCGCGGTTCGCGACCCGCGAGCGATTCCCGGCGGTCGACGAGCTCCGCATCGGAATCCCGTCCGAGCTGGTCGGCGAGTATCCGCTCGTCCCGTCGACCGCGCTCGTGCTGATGGCCCACGACTACAAGTACGATCTACCGGTGCTGCACAAGGCACTCGCCACCGAGGTCGGCTACATCGGCATGCTGGGCTCCGCGCGCCGCGGCGCCGCCATCTTGAAGCTCCTCGTCGAGGAAGGTGAGAACGAGGCCTCGCTCAAGCGCATCCGCGTGCCGATCGGACTGGACATCGGCGCCAAATCGGCGCCCGAGATCGCCCTGGCGGTCATGGCCGAGATCCAGGCGGCTCGCGGAGGAGGTACCGGCCAGCCGATGAGTAGCAAGCTGCGGAGCCAGGCCGCGCCTGGATCAGGCCACCCTCGGTCCGAGCCGGGCGTGCGGAGCCAGGCCGCGCCTGTCTCAGGCCACCCTCGGTCCGAGCCGGACTCACGGACCCCGTTACAGTGAAGGCAATCGCGCAGCGGCGCGAGGCGGCCACCGTCGAGGGGCTGGTCGACAAGGTGCTCTGCCACGACGTGCGCGACGGGGCGGGGAAGATCGCGGTCGAGAAGGGCGCCCGGCTCACACCGGCCAGCGCGAAGGTCCTACTCGAGACGCCCTGGGAAGAGATTCACCTGCTGGTCGTCGAGCCCTCCGACCTGCACGAAGAGGAAGCCGGCAAGCGACTGGCCGCCGTGGTCGTGGGCG
>QHSM01000644.1 GCA_003221595.1 Candidatus Rokuibacteriota bacterium
GCAACCGCGCGGGCGTCGTGCTCGTGCAGGACCAGCAGGTGTTCGCGGCGCGCGACGTCCAGAAGGCCGACGCGCGACCCGGCGGCTATGTGGCCACGGGCGGCCACGGCGGCATCCTCGGCGCGGCGGGCTGGGAGGGCCCGGCCGTGCTCAACTACCTGCCCGCGACGCGGCACACCTACCTGTCCGCGGTGAACCTCACGCGATTGCCCTCGGAGGTCGTGGGACGCCTCGCGAGCGGCGAGACCCGCGTGCCGATCAAGGACGGACGCGGCGACCTGCTCGGGTCGGCCATTCCCAAAGTCACGATCGTGAAGGACGGCAACTACACCGCCGACGATGACGACGAGGATCTCTCACGCGAGATCGACCTGCTCGCGCAGATCGCGCGGAACCTCGCCGCGCACCCGCTGGCCGGGTTCGTGGTGGAGGGTCTTTCGCCCTACGGTCGACTGACCTCGGCGGTGCGCACGCGCGTCATGCGGCGGGCCGCCTTCTCCGGCATGCCCGTGGTGCTCACCGGCCGCGGCAACGCCGAGGGATTCGTGCCGCCTCCTACCGCCCCGTTCATCGGCGGCCGGAACCTGACGGCGACGAAGGGGCGGCTGCTTCTCATGGCGTGCCTCATGAAGCTCGGCAGCGTGCCGGCGGCGGCCGACCCGGACCGGCCGACCGCGGGTGAGATCGAGGCGGCCGGTCGAAAGCTCCGCGAGTACCAGGAAGTGTTCGACTCGCACTGAGTCGACCGGCGCGCCGCGGCGGGGTCCTACCTGCCCCGCACCGCTCGCGCCCGGACTACCGATTCCCCGTAGCGGTCAGCGGCTTCCTGATAGGCGCGCGCCGCGGCCGCGAGGTCCTTGCGGTTAACCAGGCCATCGGCCTCCACCTGCTTCGCCTGAGCCTGGTCGAAGACATCTCGCGCGACCTTGTCCGCCTCGGCGGTAAGGGCCTCCTGGCGTCGGGCCGCCGCCGACGCGTGCGCCTGATCGAGGTTGCTCTTCAAGAGGGAACGCTGGTGCTCCTTCTCCTCCTCTGCCGGGGCCTCCTGCAGCGCGGCCTGGTACTCGGACCGGGCCTCGGTGAACAGGCCGATCGCCGCCGCGTAGTCCGACTTCCCGAGCGCGGTGATGCCATCGCTCTCCTTTCTCTGCGCCGCGGCGAAGCGCCTGCGCGCGAAGAACTCCGCAGCCACGCGCTCGGCCGCGCGCTTCGCCTCGGTCATCCGCCGCCGGGCTTGCTCCGCGTCCTCGCGCGGACCCGAGGGCACCGCGGCGACCGCCGGCGCCTTGCCGCGCTCGCGCACCGGCGGGCTCGGCCGGTCCGTCGTGCTCGCCGGCGGCGGGGCGGGAGCCGACGAGGCCGGGGCCGCGGACGCCGTCTTCTTGATCTCTCGGTCGGCCTTCGTCGCGTCCGACGGGCTCGGGAGACTGATCTCGTTGGCCGGCGGCCGCTCCTCGCTCACCTTTCTCACCGCATCCGGGCTCGACACGGGCGCCGCGGGCTTGTCGGCGAGGGCACCGGGACGCGCGGCGGGCGTTTGCCAGTAGTAGAACGCCGCGATGACGATCGCCGCGATGGCGACACCGGTCGCGATCGCGATGCGCGGCGCGCGGCTGACCGACGTCTCGCCGGTGTCCCACGCGGTCGGCACGCCTCCCGATGGCCAGCGATCGGTCGATTCAGCATGATCGATCTCGGATCGGGGCGACGGCGGTTCGGCCACGGCGCCGGTCGGAGAGACGACGGTCGCCGTCTGCGCTACCCGCTTCGCACTCTCGGCGGCGGGCACCTGCTTCGGCCCTTCGCCAAGCCCTCGTTGCACCGCCTCGAGCTCGCGTCCCATCTGTCCGAGATCGGCGAAGCGTTCCTCGGGCTCCTTCCGGATCGCCCGGTCCACGATGTCCGAGAGCTCGGATGGGAGGCTCGGGTCGAGCTCCGAGAGGCGCGGCGGCGTCGCCGTCCGGAGCTGCTCGAGGATCTGCAGCGGATTGTCCCCCGCGAACGGCGGGCGACCGCTGAACAGCTCGTAGGCCACCGCGCCGACCGAGAAGATGTCCGAGCGCTGATCGGCATGACCGCGCACCTGCTCCGGGGCCATGTAGCGGGGCGTCCCCATCATCATCCCGGTCCGGGTGAGGTCCCCGTGGGTGGTAGCGGCGGCAGCGATCTGCGCGATCCCGAAGTCGAGGATCTTCACCTGGCCCGAGGGCAGCCGGAAGATGTTCGCGGGCTTGATGTCGCGGTGCACGACGCCCTTCTCGTGAGCGTGGTGGAGCCCGTCACAGATCTGGCGCACGATGGCGAGCTTCTCCTCGAGAGTGAGCGGCGCGTGCCGGGCGATGAGGTGCCGGAGCTCCTCGCCCTCCAGCAGCTCCATCACGATGAACAGGCGCCCGTCGTCTTCCCCCATGTCATGGATGGTGACGATGTTCGGGTGGTCCCGGAGCCGCGCGCAGGCCCGGGCCTCGCGGAAGAAGCGCGCGCGAAGATCGGCGGTGACCTCGAAGCTCGAGATGACCTTGAGCGCCACCGAGCGCTCCAG
>QHSM01000645.1 GCA_003221595.1 Candidatus Rokuibacteriota bacterium
GCCGCGACGTAATCCTTGGGCTCGACCACGAGGACCCCGAGCCCTTCCGTGCCTCGACGATTGATGATCATCGCTCACGAGTAGAGCGCGCGGGAACGCGGCGTGACAATCCGATGTTTCCCCAAGATCAAAACGGAGAATCATTGGCAGCAGATGAGGCGAACCCGGAGCGACGGCGGTCTCAGACCTTGATCAGGCCCTGGCGGATCGCGTAGCGCACGACACCGGCGATGTTCGGCGTGTCGAGTTTCTTCAAGATGTGTGTCCGGTGGGACTCGGCGGTTTTCACGCTGATGCCCAGGACCTCGGCGATCGCCCGCGTGGTCTTGCCTTCCGCGACGAGCAGCAGGACTTCGTGCTCGCGCGGCGTCAACGGGTCGGGCGGAAGCTCGGACTTCGCCAGGTACGCCTGGACCAGCGTGCGCGAGACGCGGGGGCTCAGGTACATCAAGCCCCTGAGCACCTCGTGGATCGCCCGGACCAGATCCGTGGACGCCTGGGTCTTGACCACGTACCCTTTGACGCCCAGCCGGACCGCCTCCAGCACGTAGCGATCGTCGGCGTGCATGGTCAACAGGATCACCTTCGCGAGCGGGCACGCCTGGAGAATTTCGCGCGCCGCGCCCACGCCGTTCATGAGCGGCATCCCGTAGTCCAGCACGGCGACGTCCGGGCAGCTCTCGGCGGCCAGGCGAACCGCTTCCTGTCCGTTGACCGCTTCGCCGACGACCTCGAAGCCTTCGCGCTGCAAGAGAAGTCGGAGGCCCTGCCGGACGATGGCGTGATCGTCAGCCAGGAGGACTCGTGTCCCCATCGCGGCCAGGCTAGTGGCTACGCGAGGTGCTTAAAATCCGGGAAGCGCCGCAAATCGGCGCCGGAAAATCCCTGACCGCTCGAGGGCGGCCGGGGCCGGGGAGCGGATCAGGCCTGGATCAATCCCCGGCGGACGGCGTAACGCACGAGACCAGCGGTCTCGTGGAGGTTGAGCTTCTTCAAGATCCGCGTCCGGTGGGATTCCGCGGTCTTGAAGCTGATTCCCAGGAGCCCGGCCACCTCCTTCGTCGACTTCCCTTCCGCCACGAGCTGCAGCACCTCGCGCTCCCGGGACGTCAAGGGATCGGCCGGCATCTCCGATTTGGCCAGGTAGGCTTGCACGACCGCCTCCGAGACGCCGGGGCTCAGGTACATCATGCCCCTGAGCACCTCGTGAATCGCGCGCACCAGATCCGATGACGCCTGGGTTTTGACGACGTAGCCCTTGACGCCCGCCTGGAGCGCCGAGAGCACGTAATGGTCGTCCGTGTGCATCGTGAGCAGGATCGCCCTGGCCCGCGGGCAGGCGCGGATGATCTCCACGGCGGCGTCGAGCCCGTTCAGGAGCGGCATCGAGAAGTCGAGGACCGCCACATCCGGGCAGCGCTCGCGGGCCTGACGGACGGCTGCCTGGCCGTCCTCGGCTTCCGCGACGACGGCGAACCCTTCCCGCTCCAGCAGGGCCTTCAGGCCCTGCCGGACGATTACGTGGTCATCGGCGAGGAGAATCCGATTCGCCACCCTCCGCCTCCACGGTTACGGCCATGATCAATTGGGTTCCGCGTCTTGGCGTCGCGATGATGTCCAGCGTCCCTCCGACCGCGTGCAGTCGCTCCTGGATACTGGAGAGCCCGAGACCCCGGGAGCCCCGCCGCGTCAGCACGGCCGGCACGTCGAACCCCACACCGTCGTCCCGGATGGCACAGCGCAAGAGGCGGCCGCTCCGCGCGAACGTGATGGACACACGGGTCGCCTGCGCGTGCTTCGCCACGTTGGTCAACGCCTCCTGCACGATGCGGTAGAGCGCGGTCTCGGTCGCCGCGGGCAGCCGCTTGCCCGGGGATCCCTCGACCACGATCTGCAGCCCGGTCCGTCTCGAGACGCCATCGGCGAGGAACTCGAGCGCGGGCCGGAGGCCGAGATCGTCGAGGATCGTGGGGCGCAGCTCGTGGGACAAGTGCCGCAGCTGCTCTTCGATCTTGTCCAGGAGCCCTCGCACATCCTCCAGGCGCTGGGCGGCGT
>QHSM01000623.1 GCA_003221595.1 Candidatus Rokuibacteriota bacterium
CGGATCAGTCGAGCCAGATCGTCGAGCCCGGGCAGGACGTGCAGGAAGTCGGCCCAGACCGAAGCCGGGTGGCCGGCAAACATCTCCCGCACCAGGAGGTCGACGACCAGGAGCGAGCGCGGCTCGCCGAGCTCCACGAGGTGATGAAAGCCGCGCGCGAGCTGCTTGCCGTCGCGGGCGTGGTTGAGCACGGCACCCAGCGCCGCGACGATCGAGAACGGCCCGCGGGCGCCGACCGCGGCGACGGCGCGCGCGTCGAACACGTCCGCGCGCTGAAGCCGCGCGCGCAGCCGCGGATGACGCCGCGCCGCCGTCTCGAGCAGCTCGTCCTGGACGTCGGTCATCAGGACGTCGTAGCCGTGATCGAGCGCGGCCGCCGCCAGATCGCCCATCCCGCCACCGAGCTCGAGCCACCGGGCGCCGATCGTGAGCTCGTGATCTCCCGCCGGCGATCGGCCTCGCGCATCAGCGGTGGCGGGCGGCGGCTCAGGCGGCGCGAATCGTCACGACGCGATCCGGTACACGCGCCGCACGTTCTCCCAGAGCATCTTCGCCTGGATGGCCTCGGGAATTCCCCGGAACTGCTCCTCGATCGCCTTCTTCGAGAACGGCCACGTGCCGTCCCGGTGCGGATAGTCGGAGCCCCACATGACGTTGTCGGGCGCGATCTCGGCCATGGCGCGCACGCCGTGGAAATCCTTCTGAAAGGTGGCGTACATCTGGCGCTTGAAGTAGGCGCTCGGCGGAAGCGGGAGCCCGAGGTCGTCGGCGAGGCGCTCCTCGTAGGTATCGTCGAGACGCTCGAGCATGTACGGGAGCCAGCCGATGCCGCTCTCGCCCAGGACCAGCGTGAGCTTCGGATGGCGCTCGCACACACCGGAAAGGATCACCGAGGCGCAGATCTCGTCCATCTGGAGCGGCGCGACGACCGTCCACGAGCCGGCGGACGCCGGATGCTGACCGCCCTTCACGGCGTAGCCGACGGTCGTGGCGCCGCCCTCGAACACGTGGAACGAGATGACGAGCCCGGTCTCCTCGCCGGCCGACCACAGGGGCTCCCACATCGCGTCCCACACCGGCGCCGCGGCGCCCCACGGAACGAAGACGCCGCCGCGCAGGCCGAGCTCGGCGCAGTGCCGCACCTCGTCGGCGGCGGCCCGCGGGTCGTGGTTGGGCAGGCAGCCCAGGCCGAAGAAGCGGCCGGGCGCGGAGCGATTGAAGTCGGCGACGTAGTCGTTGTACGCGCGGTAGACGGCCGCCAGCGTCTCGTGGTCGGCGATGCCCGCGTGCGTGAAGAGGCCGCGGGAGATGCCGATGATGCCGTAGATCACCTCGGCCTCGACACCGTCACGCTCCTGGTCCTGGCACCGCTCGAGGGGATTCGACGGCCGCGTCTGCTTGCCCGACGCGAACCCCGCCTCGGCGAGGATGCGTCCCCGCCGGCCGCCCGTCACGCCCGGACCGTAGACGCCCCACGGACCGAGCACGGCGTCGCCCGAGATCCACACGTTGCGGCCGTCGCGCTCGACGACCCGCGGCGCGCGATCGCGCCACGCCGACGACATGCGCGACGTGAACGTGTCTTGCGGCAGGTAGATGAGGTCCATGTGGCTGTCGGCCGACATCACTCTGAGCGCCATGTCCGGCTCCTTTGTCGGGGAACGACCCGCGAGCGAGGGCGAGCGTAGTCCCACTCCCGCGCGAACGCAAGAATCCGGAATCGTGAGCCTGAACGGGCCAGTCTGGCCAGAAGCTGCCAGCCTGGCTCGAGCATGGCCAGCGGTGCGCGCGGGGTCAGTGGTCGAAATCTATAAGAACCTTTCGATCTCATTTTTTCGGAAATCCGGAATCCCTGGCACTGCGCTTGCTCCCTTCACCTTCGCCGCGCGCCGAAGTGACGGAAACGCGCCGCCGACGGAGGGAGTATGGCTCTCGCGAAGCGATTGATCGCCGCATTGCTGCTCACGGCCGCCGCCGCGCTGCTGCTCGCGTCCTCGGCGCTCGCCGGGGACCGGGTCGGCGTGGTGACCAACATCG
>QHSM01000624.1 GCA_003221595.1 Candidatus Rokuibacteriota bacterium
TCCCGGCCGCCAGCGTGGAAGCGCTGAACGCCTCGCTGAAGGAGGCGGCGATCCGGGAGGTCCTGCAGGCCACGGGCGGCACGAGCGGCGCGGTCACGACGACGACGGGCACGGTCGGCAAGGTCACGGGAGCCGTCGGTCAGGTCGTTCCGGGCACCACCGTCGGCCTGACCGGCGCCGTGACTGGTGCGGTCGGCGGCTTGACCAGCGTTCCGGTGGTGACCCCGCCGCCGGCGAGT
>QHSM01000267.1 GCA_003221595.1 Candidatus Rokuibacteriota bacterium
GCCCACGAGATGCGCGAGGCCCACGGAAGCTCGACCGTCACCTTGCGGGGCGCTGAAGTGGGATTCTCGACGCGGACGCTGACGCCGATCGCGTAGCTGTCCGGCTCGAAGCGAAGCGACTGACGGACGCGCAGGCCGCCGGTCTCGCCCGCGAGCGCCAGGCTCTCGGTGTGGCCCGGCGTGACGGCCACGTTCTGGGCGCTCACCGTCATCGGCACCGGCGTCGCCGTCGCGCCTGCGTCGGGCGACACCAGGAGTCCTGCCGGCCCCAGGTCGCCGATGATGACCATGGGCTTCTCGCCGCGGTATTTGAGCGCCAGCTCCTGCAGCTTGCCGCCCTCGCTGCTGACGACCGCCCGGTAGAGCGGAGCGTCCACCGTGGTCAGGCGCTGGGGGGGACGGGGAGTCGCGGGGAC
>QHSM01000269.1 GCA_003221595.1 Candidatus Rokuibacteriota bacterium
GGACGACAACGTCGAGGTCCGGCGCTGGGGCACGCCGCGAGCCTTTCCGTTCACGCCCAAGACGCACGACGAGGTGGGCGAGGCGCTCGGAATCCTCGACCCCGAGCGCGCCGTCAAGATCGCCAAGGCGCGCTTCAACGTCCTGTGGGGCCCCGCCGCGCGGCTCGAGCGCGCCCTCGGCCAGTTCATGCTGGACCTCCATACCCGCGAG
>QHSM01000268.1 GCA_003221595.1 Candidatus Rokuibacteriota bacterium
CGCCGCGAGAATGGCCCGCTTTTCCATCGTCAGGGTCGCCGCGCCGGGGCCGGCGGCGGATCGTAGCCGCCGGGGTGGAATGGGTGGCATCGAAGCAGTCGCCACGCCACGAGCCCGATGCCGCGCAGAAAGCCGTGCTGCTCGAGGGCGAGCCTGGCGTACTCCGAGCACGTCGGCGCGAACCGGCAGGCGCTCGGCAGAATCGGCGAAACCAGCCGCTGATAGGTCGCGACCGCGCCGAGAGCGATCCGGGTCACAGCCGCGGGCCCGGAATAGCCGCGAGCGCGCCGCGCAGCTCGGTGGCGAGCGCCGAGAACGGCTCGCGCAGCGCGGCCGGTCGCCCGATGATCACAAGCGCGGTGTGCGTCGGGGCCGTGTCGCGGGTCGCCCGTTATGCCTCGCGCAGCCGGCGCCGAGCCCGGTTACGCTGCACGGCGCCGCGAATCTGCCGACTTACCGCGAAGCCGGCCCGTCGTGGCTCGGTCGTCTCGCGCCAGAGCACGATCATGGAAGGTCGGTCGATTCGCTTACCACGCTGGAAGAGCGCTTGAAATTCAGTGCTGGTGGTCAGCCGGTCTCGCCGCGGGAATCGGCCTGTCAGACGGTGAGCCGTTTCCGGCCCTTCGCGCGCCGCCGCTTCAGTACTTTTCGCCCGCCCTTGGTCTTCATTCGCTCGCGGAAGCCGTGGGTCTTCTTCCGTCGGCGCACATTGGGCTGAAACGTCCGCTTCATGAACTCAGGTCCCCCTCGATGATCGTCGAACCGACAGTGTAGACATCGCCCGCGGACGAGTCAACTCACCGTTCGTTTGCGAAGACGCTTGCGACCCGCTTTGACCCCGTGCTAGAGTCCGCCATCCATCGAGCGGTGTACCGGCGTGAGGAGTTTTTCCTGAGGTGCGCGCGTGCGGCGCGATACTCCGACCGAGCAAGACGGCCCGGGCTATCCACACATGTGGATAACTCTGTGCGTAAGTGAGGGGAACCCCCGTGTTGGATGACCTTTGGGCTCGACTCCTCGAGACTCTGGCTCGGACGCTCCCCACGCCGGTCCTCGACAACTGGGTCCGACCATGCCGACTCATCGCGGTGGAGGGCGACCACCTGCGGATCGGTGCCCCGAACAAGTTTTCCCGCGACTGGCTGGCGCAAAACTATCTCGACGCGCTCCATCAGGCTGCCCGCGAGTGTCTCGGCGGTCACCCGCGCCTCACGCTCGTCGTCGTCGATTCGGACGGCGCCCCGGCCGACGCGGCCCCGGCGCGTCTGGAGCGCCCCGGCGGGAACGGCTCGGTCGAGGGGTTGAACCCGCGCTACACCTTCGATTCGTTCGTCGTGGGCTCCTCGAATCAGTTCGCGCAGGCGGCGTGTCAGGCGGTCGCCGAGCTGCCCTCGCGCGCCTACAATCCGCTCTTCATCTACGGCGGTGTCGGGCTCGGCAAGACGCACTTGCTGCACGCCGTCGGGCACCAGAGCGTGCGTCTCTTCCCGGGCATGTCCGTCGCGTACCTCTCATCCGAGCGATTCACGAACGAGCTGATCAACGCGATCCGCTACGACCGGAATGCGGAGTTCCGCGCGCGCTACCGGACGATCGATCTCCTGCTGATCGACGACATTCAGTTCATCTCCGGGAAGGAGCGGACCCAGGAAGAGTTCTTCCACACCTTCAACGACCTCTACGAGTCGCGCAAGCAGATCATCGTGTCGAGCGACTCCTCGCCCAAGGACATTCCCGAGATCGAGGAGCGGCTGCGCTCGCGCTTCGAGTGGGGGCTGATCGCGGACATCCAGCCGCCGGACTTCGAGACGCGGGTCGCGATCATCAAGAAGAAGGCCGCCCTGGAGCGCGTCCGCCTCGCGGACGACGTGGCCTATCTGATCGCGAGCCGGATCAAGTCGAACATCCGCGAGCTGGAGGGCTCGCTCACGCGGATGATCGCGTTCTGCGCCCTGACCGGCCGCGAGATGGGCGTCGACCTCGCCCAGGAGGTTCTCGGCGACCTCTGGGGCGAGGAAGAGAAGATCATTACCATCGAGCAGATCCAGCGGCGCGCCTGTGACTTCTTCGGCCTGAAGCTTTCCGACCTCAAGGCCAAGAACCGCACGAAAGCCATCGCCTGGCCGAGGCAGGTGGCCATGTACCTCGCCCGCCAGATGACGCACTCGTCGCTGGCGGAGATCGGCCGGGCCTTCGGGGGCAAGGACCATACGACGGTCCTGCACGCGGTGGACAAGATCCAGACGCTCCTGCAGGAAGACCCCAAATTGCGCAAGACGATCGACGGTCTTATCCAGAGCATCAACTTGTGATCCACGCGTCTCGCCACGATCTCCACAGCGTTGTCCCCGATCCCCAATCCCGCGAAGTCGTGTCGCCGCCGTGCTTTCTCGATGACTCTTCCTGTCCACACCGCTTACGAATGTCTACGACTACGTACTTGTCTCTCTTTCTTCTACAAACATACTGGAGAACCTTATGGAAGTAGTGCTCGACCGTGACGCGTTCCTTAAAGGCCTCCAGATGGTCCAGAACATCGTGGAGCCTCGCCAGACGCTCCCGATCCTCGCCAATGTCTTACTCGAGGCGGAAGGCGAGGGGGTGCGAATGACCGCGACCGATCTCGAGGTCGGCGCGCGGGTGACGGTGCCGGCGAAGGTGGGCTCGAAGGGGTCCATCACGGTGTCGGCGAGAAAGCTTGCGGAGATCGTGAAGGAGCTGCCGGCGGCTGCGGTGGAGCTCAAGGTCACGGACAACGTGATGGTACGGCTGCGGTGTGGTGGTGCGACGTACCGGCTGGTCGGTCTGGCGCCCGACGATTTTCCGCCGGTCGTTCCGGCCGCGCCGCAGTCGTGGGTGACGATCGAGGCGAAGGTTCTGCGGGACATGCTGACGCAGACGAGCTTCGCGGTGTCCCACGACGAGACGCGCTATGCGCTCAACGGCGTGCTGTTCGCGTTTCAGGGCAAGGACGTTCGGATGGTGGCGACGGACGGACACCGCCTGGCCCTTTCTATGCGGAGCCTCGGCCAGGCCATCCCGAATGCGACGGGCATCGTGCCCCGGAAGGCCGTCAGCGAGATCATGCGTGTCCTCGGCGCAGGTGAAGAAGTTCAGCTCGCCATCACCGAGAATCAGTTCGTGCTGCAGATGCCGAATTTCGTGATGACCGCGCGGCTGATCGAAGGACAGTTTCCGAATTACGATGCCGTCATTCCTCGGGCGCATCCAGGCCGGCTCGCCGCGGCGAAGAGCTCGCTCTCGGCCGCTCTGCGGCGCGTCGCGGTGATGGCCGAGGAACGCAACAAGCCGGTGAAGCTGGCGATCAGCCCGGCGTCCCTGAAGGTGACCGCTTCGAGCCAGGAGCTCGGGGAGGCCGAGGAAATTCTGGAAGTCGAGTATGCCGGCGAAGAGATCGTGATCGGCTTCAATTCGCGCTACCTCCTCGAGGCCATGGGCGCATTGGAAAAGGACAAAGTCGTCTTCGAAATCAAAGACGCGCAGAGCCCCGGAGTCATCAAAAGCGTCGAGGACGAAGGTTACTGCTGTGTTATAATGCCCATGCGGATTTAGATGTTACTTTATCCTTATAAAACAGGAGTTTATAGGTTTGTGGATAGGGTGCGTTCAGCTGTCGGAAGTCCGGAATTACCGCACCCTTTCGTGGCGCCCGGCGCCCCGCCTGAACGTCGTCAGCGGGCCTAACGCGCAGGGCAAAACCAACCTCCTCGAAGCGCTCGGACTCATCATCACGGGACGGTCCTTCCGGACCTCCCGGCTCGCTGAGATTCCGTGCTGGGGAACCGAAGCCACAGCCCTCGCCGGCGACCTCGTTCGCGGCGAAACGCAGCGGACGGTCCGGCGGACGCTGAACCGGCTCGAGGACGGGACCTGGCAGAACACGGGCGAGGCGGCGCCGGAATGGGCGCGCGCGATCGCGTTCGGCTGGCAGGATCTCGAGATCGTCAACGGCGGGCCGGTGGCGCGCCGCAATTTCATCGACGGGTTTGCCGGCCGGCTCTATCCCAATCACATCGCGACGCTGCTCAGATTTCGGCAGATCCTCGCGCGCCGCAACCGGCTCCTTCAGCAGCGCGCTCACGATGCGGCTCAGTCGGCGAAGCTCCAGCCGTGGAACGAGCAGCTCGCGACGGTCGGGATGGAGCTGCTCGGACGGCGCCGGAAGGCGGTCGCGGCCCTGCAGACGGAGCTCGCGCGGGTCTACGCGGCTCTCTCGGGCGCGCGGACCAAGGTGGAGATCAGGTACCGGACGGCGCTCGGCGAGGCGACCGAGCCGGCCGCGCTGCTGGCGGCGCTCGAGCACCGGCAGCGTGAGGAGATGCGCCGAGGCCTGACGCTGGTCGGCCCGCATCGCGACGATCTCGCGATCGAGCTCGACGGCGTCGACGCGCGCGCATTCGGCTCGCGCGGCCAGCAGCGCCTCGTTGCGCTGGCCCTGCGCCTGGCCGAGGTCTTGCCGGTGACCGAGGCCGCGGGCACCGCGCCCGTCTTGCTGCTGGACGACGCCCTCTCGGAGCTCGACGCGACGGTTCGGGGCCACGTTCTCCGGGAGGTGCAGTCTGCCGAGCAGGTGTTCCTGACGACGCCTGACACGCCGGCGGTGGAGGGCGCGGCGATCTTTCACGTGAGCGGCGGGAGCGTCACCGCGATATGAGCGCCGAGAACTACACCGCCAGCGACATCAAGGTCCTCGAGGGGCTCGAGGCCGTCCGCAAGCGCCCGGCGATGTACATCGGCGACACGGGCGCCTACGGCCTGCACCACCTCGTGTACGAGGCGGTCGACAACTCCGTCGACGAGGCGCTGGCCGGCTATTGCGACCACATCAAGGTCATCCTGCACTCCAACGGCTCCTGCTCCGTCGGAGACAACGGTCGCGGCATTCCGGTCGACACCCACAAGGAGAGCGGCAAGTCGGCGGCCGAGGTCGTGCTGACGGTGCTGCACGCCGGCGGCAAGTTCGAGCACTCCGCGTACAAGGTCTCCGGCGGCCTGCACGGCGTCGGCATCTCCGTCGTGAACGCGCTCAGCGAGTGGCTCGAGGTCGAGATTCGCCGGGAAGGCAAGGAGTGGACGCAGCGCTACGAACACGGGGTGCCGACGGCCCCGCTCACCGCGACTGGAATCACCAAGAAGACCGGCACCATCATCCGCTTCAAGCCGGACGCCGCGATCTTCGAGGAGACGGTCTTCTCGTTCGACACCCTGAGCAATCGCCTGCGCGAGCTGGCGTTCCTGAATCGGGGCCTGAAGATCGTCATCGAGGACGAGCGCGACGGTCGCGCGCACACGTTCCTCTACAAGGGCGGCATCATCGAGTTCATCAAGCATCTGAACCAGAACAAGACGCCGCTCCATCCCAAGGTGCTCTTCTTCGAGGGCAAGAAGGGTGACATCGAGGTCGAGGTCGCGCTGCAGTACAACGACGGCTACCAGGAGAGCGTCTTCTCGTTCGCGAACAACATCAACACCCGCGAGGGCGGAACGCATCTGACCGGCTTCCGGGCGGCCCTGACGAGCACGCTGTCGAACTACGCGCAGGCCAACGGCTTCTTCAAGACCTTCAAGGGCGGGATCAGCGGCGACGACGTCCGGGAGGGTCTGACGGCGGTCGTTTCCGTCCGGATGCCGGAGCCCCAGTTCGAGGGGCAGACCAAGGCCAAGCTCGGCAACAGCGACATCAAGGGGCTCGTCCAGCAGGTGGTCAACGACAAGCTCGCCGAGGCCTTCGAGGAAGACCCGACCACGGCGCGGAAGATCGTCGACAAGTGCGTGCGGGCCGCGCAGGCGCGCGAGGCGGCCCGCAAGGCGCGCGAGCTGACCCGCAAGCGCGGTGTGGACGACGAGGGCCTGGCCGCCAAGCTGGCCGAGTGCTCGGAGCGCGACCCGCAGTACCGCGAGCTGTTCCTGGTCGAGGGCGCGTCGGCCGGCGGCTCGGCGAAGGAGGGACGGGACCGGCGCACGCAGGCGGTGCTGCCGCTGCGCGGCAAGATCATCAACGCGGAGAAGGCGCGCTACGACAAGGTCCTGTCCCACAACGAAATCCGGCTGCTCATCTCCGCGCTCGGCACCGGGATCGGGCCCGAGGAGTTCGACGTCAGCAAGCTCCGGTACCACAAGATCATCCTCATGACCGACGCCGACGTCGACGGCGCGCACATCCGGACGTTGCTCCTGACCTTCTTCTTCCGGCACATGGTGTCGGTGATCGAGTCGGGGTACCTCTACATCGCCCAGCCGCCGCTGTTCAAGGTGAAGAAGGGCAAGGTCGAGAAATACGTGATGTCCGACCGGGAGTTCGAGGACTTCTTCCTCGACACGTGGGTGGCCGACGCGGGCGTGAAAGTGCCGGGGACCAAGGCGGCAGTCACCGGCGAGGCGCTTCGTGATCTCCTGCGCGCGGTGTCCGAGGTCAAGACGCTGATCTCGAAGTTCCGGAAGCGCGGCGTGCCGGAGCCGCTGCTGCTCGAGCTGCTGCACACGAAATTCCGGGGCACCAAGCGCGGAATCGGCCACGCGGAGATCGCGGAGGCGGTGATGCGGGCGGCGGCCGCGGTCGACGGGTACAACATCAGCGCGCAGGCCGGCGAGGGCATCGAGGGACACATCGTGACGATCGCCGGCCCGCCGCCGCTCTCGTTCAGCACCGATCTCTTCAAGTCGCCGGACTACGCGACCCTCGGCGAGCTGTGGGAGAAAGTGGCGCTGGCGGCGAAGGGCCCGACGACGGTCATCGAGGGCGAGCGGGAGACGGCGGTGAAATCCCTGGCCGAGCTGCACCGCGTTTCCCTCGAGCACGCGAAGGCCGGCGCGACCTTTCAACGGTACAAGGGACTCGGCGAGATGAACGCGGAGGAGCTCGCGGACACGACCATGAACGCCGAGTCGCGCACGCTGCTCAAGGTCACGATGGAAGACGCCGTCGGCGCCGATCAGATGTTCACGGTGCTGATGGGCGACGCCGTCGAGCCGCGCCGGGAGTTCATCGAGAAGTACGCGCTGGACGTCGCGAACCTCGATATCTAGTTCGAGTGAGTGAACGGCGTCGGGTGGCCCGAGCGACGGGCCCCGCGCGCCTTGACCATAGGCAGGTGTGACATGCCGAACGAGCGCCAGGTTCCCGTCCCCATCGAAGAGGAAATGCGGAAGTCCTACCTGGACTACGCCATGTCCGTCATCGTCGGCCGGGCGCTGCCGGACATCCGCGACGGACTCAAGCCGGTGCACCGCCGGGTCCTGTACACGATGCAGGGGCTCGGGCTCAACTGGAACCGGGCGTACAAGAAAGCCGCGCGGGTCATCGGCGACTGCATGGGCAAGTACCACCCGCACGGCGACGCGCCGATCTACGAGGCGCTCGTGCGCATGGTGCAGGAGTTCTCGCTCCGCTATCCGCTGGTCGACGGGCAGGGGAACTATGGGTCCGTCGACGGCGATCCCCCGGCGGCGATGCGCTATACCGAAGCCCGGCTGGCCAAGATCGCCCACGAGATGCTGGCCGACATCGACAAGGACACCGTCGATTTCGTCCCGAACTTCGACGAATCCGAGCGGGAGCCGGTCGTCCTTCCAACGCGGATCCCCAATCTGCTGATCAACGGCTCGGCGGGGATCGCGGTCGGCATGGCCACCAACATCCCGCCCCACAACCTCACGGAGGTCGTCGACGGGCTGGTGATGCTGGTCGACAACCCGGAGACGCCGATCGAGCAGCTGCTGAAGGTCGTCAAGGGCCCCGACTTCCCGACGCGCGGCTACATCTACGGCGCCGGCGGCATCCGCGAGGCGTACACGACGGGCCGGGGGACTATCACGCTGCGCGCGAAGGCGCACGCCGAGAAGATGCGGGGCGGACGCGAGGCGATCATCATCACCGAATTGCCGTACCAGGTGAACAAGGCGTCCCTCATCGAGAAGATCTCGGAGCTGTCGACCGACAAGCGGATCGCCGGTATCTCCGAGATCCGCGACGAGTCGAACCGCGAGGGCATCCGCGTGGTGCTCGAGCTCGCCCGCGGCGAGATCCCACAGATCGTGATGAATCAGCTCTACAAGCACACCCAGATGCAGACCACGTTCGGCATCATCATGCTGGCGCTGGTCGACCGGCGGCCGCAGATCGTCAATCTCAAGGAGATGCTGGATGCGTTCGTACGCTTCCGCCGCGAGATCGTCACGCGCCGGACGCGCTACGACCTGACCCGGGCCGAGGAACGCGCGCACGTGCTGGCGGGGCTCCGGAAGGCCGTCGAGCAGCTCGACCTGGTCATCCGGCTCATCCGGCAGGCCGAGAGTCCCGACGCCGCGCGCGAGGCGCTGATGACGCGGCTCGAGCTGTCCGAGATCCAGGCGCGCGCGATCCTCGACATGCGGCTGCAGCGTCTGACCCAGCTCGAGCGGAACAAGGTCGTCGAGGAGCACGAGCAGACGCTGGCGCTCATCGAGGAGCTGAAGGGCATCCTCGCCTCGGACGTGAAGCTGATGGCGATCATCCGGGCGGAGCTCCTGGCGGTCAGGGAGGAGTACGGCGACGGCCGGCGCACGGAGATCCTCACCGAGACCACCGAGCTGACGATCGAAGACCTCCTGGCCGACGAGGAGATGGTCGTCACCATCTCGCGGGCCGGCTACATCAAGCGCACTCACGTCGAGGCGTACCGGAGCCAGCGCCGGGGCGGCAAGGGCGTGACCGGCATGGAGACGAAGGAGGAGGACCTCGTCGAGGACCTGTTCGTCGCCTCGACGCACTCGTACCTGCTCTTCTTCACGAACCTCGGCAAGGTGCACTGGCTGAAGGTGCACGAGATCCCCGAGGGCGGGCGCCAGGCGAAGGGCAAGGCCATGGTGAACCTGCTGTCGCTCGGCGAGCACGAGCTGGTCGCGACGTGCGTGCCCGTGCGCGACTTCGCGGCGGGCGGCCACATCCTGTTCGCGACCAAGCAGGGCAAGGTGAAGAAAACCGAGCTCGAGGCGTTTTCTCATCCGCGGGCCGGCGGCATCCAGGCGATCGGCCTCGAGGACGCGGACCAGGTCATGACCGCCCGGCGCACCGACGGCCGGCGCGAGGTCATGATCGCGACCAAGCTCGGCATGATCATCCGGTTCTCCGAGGAAGAGGTGCGGCCGATGGGCCGGAACGCCGCCGGCGTGCGGGGGATCGAGGTCGACGAGGGCGACGAGGTCATCGCCGCCGACGTCGTGCAGGAAGGCGTCACGATCCTGACCGTCACCGAGCGCGGCTTCGGCAAGCGGACCCCGCTCGACGAGTACCGTCTGCAAGGCCGGGCCGGCAAGGGGATCATCGACATCAAGACCGGCGGCCGTAACGGCACCGTCGTTGCCATGCTGCAGGTGCACGACGGCGACGATATCCTGGTCGTCACGACCAAGGGCAAGATGATCCGCTTTCACGCGGCCGACGTCTCCTCGCAGGGACGCAATACCTGGGGCGTGCGCATCATCGATCTCGAGGCGGACGACCGCGTCGGCTCCGTCGCCCGCGTCGACTCCGAGAGCGCCGCGCCCGTCGACGCAGCCTAGGCCCGTGCTGGAGCTCCGGCAGGTCCGCGATCAGCCCGAGGCGGTCGAGCGCGCGCTCGCCGGCAAGGGCGGCGCCGAACACGTGAAGGACATCGTCGCCCACGACGCGGCCCGCCGGCGCCTCATCAAGGAGGCGGACGAGCTCAAAGCCCTCCGCAATCGCGCCTCGGAGGCGATCGGCCAGGCCCGCAAGCGCGGCGAGGACGCCGCCGCCGAGCGGGCCCAGATGCGGGAGGTCGGCGAGCGCATCAAGGTCCTCGACAACGAAGTGAAGGAGGTCGACGGCCGGATC
>QHSM01000625.1 GCA_003221595.1 Candidatus Rokuibacteriota bacterium
CGAGGGCGGCGTCGATGAGACGGCGGGTCAACACCGCCATGTCTTCGTCGTCGCCGCGCGTCACCTTCTGGGAGAACAGCATCACGGCGGCCACGCGCGGCCCGCGCGCGTAGGCGAGCACGCTGGTCCGGTCCTCGGCGACGAAGCGCAGCGTCACGTTGAGCAGGTCCTGGCGCGAACGGGGAATGGCCGCCCGGCACGCCTCCAGGAACGACTCGAGCCCGTCGGCCGGCAGGAAGTACTCGTGCAGGATGTCGGTCCGCGAGCGGTCCCGGCCGGCCAGGTTCGCCACCGGCTCGTTCAGGAGCCGGTTTCGAGAGGTGATCGGCGACGAAGCCTTCGGACCGGCGACGGTCTCCGCGTACCAGCGGGCACTCTTCGCCGCGTCCGAGCCGATCTGCGCGCGGAAGACCTCGCGCGAAACCGACACCATGAGACCGCCCGACGTCGCGGCGGGCGGCGTCCCCGCCACCGGACGGAGGGTGACCAGGAGCGCCTCGCGCAGGAACCGCTTCGTATCGACCGCGAGGCGGCCGTACGCCATCCTGATGGCGTTGTCCTGGCCCAGGACCGCGACCATGCGCGGGCCGATCAGGCGGGCGGGCATCAGCTCGTAGGTCGCTTTCAGCAGCGTGTTCTCGACCATCGCCGCCTCGACGTCGACGACGATGCCGAGGAGCCCGTAGCCGCCCATCACGAGACCGAAGAGCTCGGCGTTCTCGGTCGTCGAGCAGGTGACGAGGTCGCCGGAGGCGAGCATCACGCGGCAGGACCGGACCGTCGTCCCGAAGGGACCGAACGAGACGGGCCAGCCGTGCGCGTTCACGCACAGGGTCGCCGCGACGCCGAAGTCGTGGTTGGACTGCATCACCGCGGGCGAGAAGCCCAGGGGATCGAGCGCGCCGATCACCTGGCTCCACCGCGCGCCGGCGGCGACGCGATAGGCCTTCGCGGCGCGATCGACGTCGATCCACGCACCGGCCGACGGCTTCACGTCGAAGGTCATCGCGACCCCGTCGCGGATGAGCGCCTGACCACCCATCGAGTGCCGCGCGGCGCCCACCGCGACGGGGCGACCCTCGGCCGCCGCCGTCTTCAGCTCCGCGCGGAGGGCAGCCAGCCATGCGTCGCCGCGCACCTGTTCCGGCCGCCAGTGGCGCGCGACCGGGACGGCATTGAGGCG
This sequence comes from Candidatus Rokuibacteriota bacterium, assembly GCA_003221595.1. Lineage (GTDB taxonomy): Bacteria > Methylomirabilota > Methylomirabilia > Rokubacteriales > CSP1-6 > AR31. Next base: position 1,184 of record QHSM01000625.1, read on the forward strand.
ACTGGCATCGTCGAGGACGAGCGGCTTCGGCGGGCTCTGGGCCTCGGTGGGGAGCGTCTGCAGGAGAGCGGTGGCGATGCCGGTGCCGAGCAGCGTGCGACGGGACATCGGCTTGGACGCCCGCGACATCACAGCGATTCTGCGCCGCCGACGTCGGCGCCGTCAACTTTCCTGGGGCGCGCGCGGGGCTGATCCTCCGTCACCGACGCGAGAAAGGCGAGCATGGCGGCGTTGAAGGCGGCGGGGGATTCGATCGCCGGGATGTGGCCGGTCCCGTCGAGCACCTCGAGCCGCGCCGAGGCAAAGAGGGACGCGATGGCTTTGCCCTGCGCAAGAGGCGTGACCGAGTCGGCCGCGCCCCAGATGACCAGCGTGGGAGCCTTCAGTATTCGATAGGACGCGATCCGGCCGCTGCGTGGCGGCCGATCGGGATGGACGAACCATTGAAGCCACTCGCCGAGCGCCGTCGTGCTGCCTTGAACGAAGAGCGGACGCTGCAGCATCTCGACCGTCGCCGGGGTCGCCGCCTCCTTGCGGCTGATGAGCTGCTTCAGCAGCAGGCGCGTCGTCATGGGATTGGTGACGAGACCCGCGACGAGAGGGCGGCGGACCGGCGCGAGCGCGAGCGCGGCTGAGATGATTCCCGGAGGATCGTCGGCATCGGGAAGGGCGCTGCCGTCGGGGGCGTGCAGGCCGAGCGCCGCGTCGACCAGCACGAGCGCCCGAATTTTCTGGGGAGCGAGCATGACGCTTTCCATGGCCGCCCGGGCGCCGAACGAATGGCCGACGAGTGTCACGCCCGTGCGATCGAAGCGCGTCAGCAGGGCCGCCAGCCGCCGTCCCTGGGTCGCCGTGGTGTAGTCGCGCGACGAAGGCCGCTCGGAGAACCCGAACGGCGGCATGTCTACCGCCACGGCGCGATAGCCGCGCTCGGCGAGCCGTCGCATCGTCTCGCGCCAGATTTCGCTCCAGGCGCCCGTGCCGTGCACGAGGACGACGACGTGCCCGTCCGCCGGGCCTGCCTCCTGGATGTAGAGGTCGACGTCGTGCGCCTGGACGAAACGACCGGTGAGGGGCGCGAGAGCCCGGCGGTTACCCGTCTCTCGAAACGCCGCGGCGCCGACCGCGAGAATGGTGGCGAGCGTGGGGACGGCGACAAGAATCGCCAGGCCCCATAGCGCCAGCCGCGCCAGCCGCGGAAGTCCACTCCTCCGGGCTAGGCGCCTCGCGCGGGCCACACGGGCTCGT
>QHSM01000626.1 GCA_003221595.1 Candidatus Rokuibacteriota bacterium
CATTGCGCCGAACGCCATCAGGTAGCCGGTCAGATAGTCGATTGCCGACACCGGATAGAACTGCGGGCCCGGCGCCGCCCCGGGGAACAGCTCGCCCTGGCGGCTCGTGATGCCGCTGACCGTTTGCACCACCGTGTCGAAGCCGCGACGCGACGCCCACGGTCCGACGTGGCCGAAGGCGCACAGCGAGACGAAGACGATGCCCGGCCGCAATTTCGCCAGCGACTCGGGTGAGAACCCACGACCGCCGAGCGTC
>QHSM01000627.1 GCA_003221595.1 Candidatus Rokuibacteriota bacterium
CCTTGACTTCAAGCTTCCTGAACGTCGGTCTCATCTTCGTCTCCCCTGGCCGTTTGGGTCCAAAACTCGCGACTTAATACAGCAAACCGTGGACCAATGGCCTTGAGAGACACAAGTAACCGGAAAACATGACCATTCGAGTTTTCCGGGTGACCCCTTGAGTGGCTGATTAGTTTCCAAGATTCGACGGGCCTCGCGGCTACCTTTCCGGAAAGAATTTGTTTTCAGCTATTTGGGATATTCCGGAAGCCCTGGTCGGGGTTGGCGACGAACTGACCAGTGGCGATGGATTGAGCGTACTGGTCACTCTTCCATCAGCTTCTTCCGGAGAGTCTGGCGTGAAATCCCAAGTATTTTCGCCGCTTTGCTCTTGTTGGACTCCACGCGCTGCATGATCTGGCCGATGTAGGCGCGCTCGACCTCGGCCAGAGTTCTGGGCTGGTCGCCCGTCTGCTCTGTCACGACAGGTTGGCGAACCTGCGTGGCGAACTGCACCGGGAGATGGGGCGGCTCGATGAGATCCGAGCTCCCGAGGATGACGAGGCGCTCGATGAGATTCCTGAGCTCGCGCACGTTGCCCGGCCACTGATAGCCCACCATCAGCCGCTCGGCTTCAGGCACGAACCCCTTGATCGACTTGTGAAAGCGCGTGTTCGCGTCGAGGACGAAGTGCCGGGCGAGCGGCATGATGTCGTCCCGGCGCTCGCGTAGCGGTGGAATGTAGATCGGAATCACGTTGAGCCGGTAGAAGAGATCCTCGCGGAACTGCCCGTCCTTGACGCGCGTCTCGAGTGGCCGATTCGTCGCGGCGATGATCCTGAGATCGACCTTGATGTCTCGTGTTCCCCCCACACGCCGGAGGACGCGCTCCTGCAGAACCCGGAGGAACTTCGCCTGGCTGTTGAGCGACATCTCGCTGACCTCGTCGAGGAACAGCGTGCCCCGGTCGGCGAGCTCCATCAGCCCCTTCTTGGCGGCCTTGGCGTCGGTGAAGGCGCCCTTCTCGTGACCGAACAGCTCGCTCTCGAACAGGGTCTCGGTGATCGCGGCGCAGTTGACCTCCATGAACGGGAAATCGCGTCGCGCGCTCTCGTAGTGCAGGCCGCGCGCGACCAGCTCCTTGCCGGTGCCGCTCTCGCCGTGGATCAGGATCGTCGCCGCCTCGCTCCGCGCCAGCTTGCTGATCAGCTCGCGGAGTCGGCGCGTGCCCTCGGACTCTCCAATGAGCTGATCGATCCGATATTCCTTCTCCTGAAGCCGGTGCAGGCGCTGGATCTCGCGCCGGGCGCGGACCTCCTCGAGCGCTCGCGCGACGGCGAGCTTGAGCTTGTCGAGGTGCTCGAACGGCTTCTCGAGATAATCGGTCGCGCCGGCCTTCATCGCCTCCACCGCACTCTGGATCTGACCGAATCCGGTGATGATGATGACCGCGGTCTCGGCGTGCCGTCCCTTGAGGGCGCGCAGGACCTCGAGACCGTCCATGTCCGGGAGCCTGAGGTCCAGGAGCACCAGGTCGGGGCTCACCTCGTCGGCGGTCTGGAGGCCTTCCTTGCCCGTCCCGACCCCGTGGACTTCGATCTGGTCCCCGGCCAGCACCCGCGAACAGAGGGTGCGAATGTTCCGTTCGTCGTCGACGACCAGGATGTTGTCCATATTGCCTAAAATAGCGGATATTCCTGCCGCTTCGCCCAATTTCTTACCACCGGGGAAGCTCCCTCTAGGAGTACCCGAACGACGCTGGACCCACTACCGGCAGGACCGCACGAAAGAGCGCTTCGCCCTCGACATTTCCGGATAGAGGGCGGGCCCGTTACTCCTTGATCATCTGCTCCCGGCGTCGGAGATAGCCGTTTCGAACGGCGCTGTAGAGGTCGACGACGCTTTCCTCGAGGCCCTGGAACAACTCGAGGTTCAGCGCGCGATCGTTGACCATTTCCCCCACCTTCATCGCGAGGCTGATCCAGATTGACGGACCAACCCAGGTGAGCGGATTCATGGCCGCGTCGACCCCCCGGCCGATCCCATCGCGGAACGTCATCGGCTCCATCAGAGGCAAGACGAGGTAGGGGCCGGCCGGGACGCCCCAGACTCCGAGCGTCTGTCCGAAGTCCTCGCGGCTCTTCTCGATCCCCCAGTACTTCGCCGCATCGAAGAGGCCGCCGATGCCCAGCGAGCTGTTGATCAGGAACCGTCCGACTTCTCGGGTCGCTCCGCCCCACTTGCCCTGGAGCAGGCTGTTCACCGCGCGCGGGACGAAGGCGATGTTGTCGAAGCCGTTGGCGATCAAGATCTCGAACGGCTCGGGGACGATCACCCGGTAGACCTGCGCCACCGGCTTCAAGACGAGTCGATCGAGCTGTCGGTTCACCTCGAACATCGCCTCGTTGAACTTCTCGAGGGGGTCGTATTCCTCGTCGCCTTCGGTCTCGCTCTTGTCGGTCGGCGCCGGCTCAGGCTTCTCCGTCGGCGCGCGCTCCGTCTGGGCAACCATCGGACCGGCCGGCGAGCCGTCGGCCAGCAGCGTCGAGTCCGTCCTGACCGCACCCGAGAGGCTGCCGCACCCGCCGAGCACCGCTGCGGCAATCAGGACGCGCAGGACGCGAAGAACGAAGAGCCCTCCTTCGAATGACCCCGCTAGATGGATGAGGCAGAGTTTCTCGGCAGTCGCGTGCTCTCTATACGGCAAACTATATCTTGGAATTCCGGACGGCCCGACAGAATTCGAGTCACCGGCCCGACCGCCGCCGAATTTTCTCGGCTCG
>QHSM01000628.1 GCA_003221595.1 Candidatus Rokuibacteriota bacterium
TCGGGGTCGAGCCGCTCGGAGAGCGTGGTGAATCCCGACAGATCCGCGAACAGCACGGTCACCGAGCGGCGGTCCGCCTCGCGGGGCGTGCTGTCGGGCTTCGGAGGCGGCGCAGCGGCCGGCGCGGCGCTGGGGCCCCGCGCGGCCCCGCAGCGGGGACAGAACGCGAAGTCGGGCTCGCACACGAAGCCGCACGCGCCGCACGGGCCCGGCTGCCGGGAGGTGGTCATCTCCGTTGATTATGCTACCTTCCCCCCAACGTCAGGGAGAGGGAGAAGCCATGGACTTCGAGGTCACGTACACCGAGGAGCAGCAGCGATTCCGCCGCGAGGTGCGCGCCTGGCTCGAGGCGAACGTGCCGTCGAGCGTGCAGCGCACGCCCGTGTCCGCGGAGGACAGCTACCAGCGCTATCTCGAGCTCCGCGCGCTCGGCCGGAAGCTCGGCGCCAAGGGCTGGCTCTACCCGACGGCGCCTGCCCGGTACGGCGGCGGCGGCCTCGACGTCGACCACGCGATCATCCTGGAAGAGGAAGTCGACCGCTTCGACCTCTCACTGCCCCCGTACTACGACTCGGGCGGCCGGCTGGGCTCGGCCTCGATCCTCGTGTGGGGCACGGAGGAGCAGCGCCAGACGTTTCTGCCGCCGATCTATCGCGGCGAGGTGCGCACCTGGCAGCTCCTGACCGAGCCCGGCGCCGGCTCCGACCTCGCCGGCGTGCGGATGACGACGGCGGTGCGCGACGGCGAGGCGTACGTCATCAAGGGCCAGAAGATCTTCGTCGGGAGCGACAACGGCACCGACCGCATCTGGCTGATCGCGTGCACCGATCCGAAGGGCAAGCGCCACGAGAATCTTTCCTGGTTCATGATCGACGCCACCCTGCCGGGCATCAGCATGCAGCCGATGGAATTGATGGGCACCGGCGGCGAGGGCGGGACCGACAGCGGTGTCAAGCAGACGGTCTTCTTCGACGACGTCCGCGTTCCGGCGTTGTCCCTGGTGGGCGGCGAGAACAAGGGCTGGACGGTCGCCACGACGCATCTGGAGCTCGAGCACGGCGGCGGCGGCCGGATCGGCCGCAACCGCGTGTGGGATCGGCTGCTGCGCTACTGCCAGGAGACCAAGCGCGACGGCGTTCCGCTGAGCCAGCAGCAGGACGTGCGCGACAGCCTGGCCGACATCTACATCAAGGCCGAGATCCAGCGTCTCTTCGGGCTTCGCAACTTCTGGCTCACGTACGCGCGCAAGCCGAAGTCGTACGAGGGGCCGCAGCTCTCGTACTTCCGCAAGACGACCGGCCTCTGGATGACCGGCGCGATCCTCGACGCGGTCGGCCCCGCCGCGCTCACGACCGATTCCGCGTGGGGCTCCGCCGCCGGGTTCCTCGAGACCCAGCAGCGCAACGGCATCGTGTCCGTGCATCCCGGCGGGACGACCGACATCCAGCGCGTGCAGATGGCTCGCCGGATCGGCATCGGACGGTCGACGCGGGAGAAGGCCGGCACGGTCCACGGGGCCGAGTGAGAGGCGTCACATGGATCTCGCACTGACCGAAAGCCAGGAGCTGCTTCGCACCACCGCCCGGAGCTTCATGGAGCGCGAGGCGCCCGTGGACGTGATCGTCGGCCTTCAGAAGCGCGATTCGTCGCTGGCGCCCGATCTGTGGCAGAAGGCCGCCCGGCTCGGGTGGCTCGGGATCCTCATCCCGGCCGAGTACGGCGGCAGCGGCGAGCGTCTGAGCGATGCTGCCGTCCTCTACGAGGAAATGGGCCGCGGACCCCTGCCGGGTCCGTTCTTCAGCTCAGGTGTCCTCGGCGCCCTGACCGTGCTGGAAGGCGCGTCGGAAGCACAGCGCCGGCAGATTCTCCCGGGCGTGGCTATCGGCGAGCGCGTGTTGACGGTGGCCATCACCGAGCCGAACGCGTCGTGGGGACCGGGCGGCATCACGCTCGCGCCGCAGGGACGCAACGGCAGCTATGTCCTCAACGGCACCAAGCTCTTCGTCGCCGACGCGACGTCGGCCACCGAGCTGGTGGTGGCCGTGCGTACCGGCGAGGGGCCGGCCGACGTGAGCCTCTTGCACGTCGACGCGAAGACTCGCGGGGTCACGACTCGCCGGCTGCCCGGCTTCGTGTCGTGGCAGTGCGAGGTGAGCTTCGACAACGTCGTGGTGCCGGCGAGCGCGCTCCTGGGCGAGGCGCAGCGGGGCTGGGCGGCGCTGTCGCGCGCGCTCGAGCGGGCGCTACCGCTCCTGTGCGCGTACATCGTGGGCGCCTGCCAGGCCGTCTACGAGAAGTCCGTCGCGTACTCCCAGAGCCGCGTGCAGTTCGGTGTCCCGGTCGGCCGGTTCCAGCGCGTGCAGGACCACGTCATCCGTCTGGTGAACCACCTGGACAGCGCGCGCTGGACGACGTGGGAGGCGCTCTGGAAGCTCGACACCGGGCGCCCCGCCGCGGCCAGCGTGCATCTGGCCAAGGCC
>QHSM01000629.1 GCA_003221595.1 Candidatus Rokuibacteriota bacterium
GTGGAAGTGGCGCCGCTGGCGATCGCCGGCGCGGTAAAGCTCCGTGGGGCCTTCGGGTGGCTCCCGAAAGTGCGCGTTCGCGCCAGAGCAGGATGAAGGCAGTCCTGATCGTACCCGCGCTGAACGAGGCCGCCGTCGTCGGCGATCTGGTTCGCCGAACGCCGCGCGACATCATCGCGGAGGTGATCGTCGTGGACAACGGCTCGACCGACGCGACGGCGACTGTGGCGCGCGATGCGGGAGCCCGCGTGGTGCATGAGCCGAGGCGCGGGTACGGAGCTGCCTGCTTCGCCGGCGTCGTCGCGCTGCCGACGGATGCCGCCGTCGCAGTGTTCCTCGACGCGGACGGCAGCCAGCGACCGGAGGAGATTTCGCTGGTGCTCGACCCCGTTCTCGCCGGCCGCGCGGACCTGGTGCTCGGCGCGCGACAACTCGGGGGGCGTCATTCCGTGCACGCGGCGGCTGGCACTCGGTTTGTCGCGCGGTTCGTGGCCTGGCGCTGGCGAGTGCCGATCACCGACTTCGGCCCGTTACGGGCCATCCGCGTGGACCTGCTGCAGAGCCTCGACATGCAGGACCGGGCATTCGGGTGGCCAGTCGAGATGGTGGTCAAGGCGGCGGTGCGCGGCGCGCGCATCCTCGAGGTTCCGGTGTCGCACACGGCTCGACTCGCCGGTCGCTCCAAGGTTTCTGGCACGCTGCTCGGTACCGTACGCGCGGGCTACGCCTTTCTTTCCACCGCGCTGCGCGCGGCAAGACACGAGTCCTGAACGCGGACCGCCGACGCGGCTGTGCTGTGCGCGCCCGCCGTCACGGAGGTTCTCAGGGTGGGGGCCTCCGGGAGCGCGCCCGCCTTCAGCGCGACGAACGCGCAGGCGCCGCTCACCAGGCCCAGCCCCGCAACGAGACCCGCCGCCTCGGCCACGACGCCGATGAGCGGCGGCCCGGCCAGAAATCCCAGGTAGCCGGTCGTCGCCACCGCCGCTAGCGCCCGGCCCGGCGGCACGCCCGGGACTCGCGCCACAGAGCTGAAGAGCACCGGGATGATGTTGGCGATGCCGAGCCCGACGAGCGCGCAGCCGACTACGCCGACGGCCGGCTGACCCACGAGCAGCGCGGCGCCGAGCCCGACCGCCGCCACTGCGCTCGAGCCGCGCAGGACGCGGCGCGGTCCCAGCCGCCCGACCATGGCGTCGCCGCTGAAGCGTCCGGCTGCCATCGCCAGCGAGAACGCGGCGAATCCGAGCGCGGCCACCGAGGGGCTGGAGCCGAGCGTGTCGCGCAGGTACACAGCACCCCAGTCCGCCATCGCGCCTTCCGCCAGGAGCCCGAGCAGGGCCAGGATCCCGAGCGTCAAGAGCGTACCGGACGGCCGTGTCACCGATGGGCCCGCGTGTTCGCGTGCCGGCCGCGGTCGTGCGAGCCCCGGGAGCGCGACCACCGTTGCGGACAGCGCGACGACGGCGGACACGGCAACGTGGGCCATGTCGCCTACGCCGACGGCCATCGCGCCGCCCGCCAGCAGTGCCCCGGCGACGCCGCCCAGACTGAACAGCGCGTGGAACGCCGACATGATCGGCCGTCCGACGCGCTGCTCGACATCGGCGGCTTGGGTGTTCATCGACACGTCGAGGAGACCGTTGCACGCGCCCAGGAGGGCCAGGGAGACCGAAAGCAAGGCCACGCTGGGGCTCGCGACGGGCAGGGGGAGGGCGAGACAGAGCGCGATACCGGCGGCCGCCGTCATCACACGGCTACCCAGCCGGCCGACGAGCCAGCCCGCCACCGGAAGCGCGAGCACCGAGCCGGCTGCCATGGAAAGGAGTACGAGCCCGAGCTGACCGTCACTCATCATGTGACGGCTCTTGATTGCTGGGATGTGGGGGACCCAGCTCGCGAGCACAGCGCCGTTGATGAAAGAGAAGACGGCGACCGCCGGGCGGGACCATTGAGGTGTCATCGTGCAGTTGGAAACGTCGCGCGCCAGCATCGATTCGAGCCGATTCCCGTTGGTC
>QHSM01000630.1 GCA_003221595.1 Candidatus Rokuibacteriota bacterium
CGTGCGTCAGTGTCCTCGCCGCGCTCACCGTCAGCACGAGGCCGATCAGCACGATCAGCGCCGCCGTCGCGACCTGGAGCCGTCCCATCCATCGGCTGTCGAGCCACCGGAGAACGAGATCGCCGACGATGGCCGCCGCGATGCCGACGACGACCAGGACGCTCGCGAAGCCGAGGCTGAACACGAGGACGGTGAAGAGCCCGAGCATCACCTTGCCGCTCGCCAGCGCCGCCAACAAGATGGCCAGGGCGCCCGGGTCGGGGAGCAGGCCCCCGGCGACGCCGAGTCCGAGCAGGATGGCGAGACTCGGACGGTGTCCGGACTCGAAGCCCACCTCGTGCGTGTGCGCCGGTCCCCAGCCATGCCGGTGGTAGCCGCGAGCGTCGCCATGATGATGCGGCGCCGTCGCGTCGTCATGGCCGTGCTCGTGGTCGGAGTGGTGACCGCGTGACTCCATTCGCAGGCCGGGCGGCTGGGTCCAGAGCAGCCACACGCCCATGCCGATCACGAGCAGTCCTGTCACGACCGCGACGTAGGCCTCGACCCGCTGCGGCAAGAGCCACGCCGAGCCGAGCGTGGCGAGGACCGCCACCAGCACGACGCCGCTCGTGTGCGACAAGGTCACGAAGATGCCCAGCACCAGCGCGTCCACGGGTCGGCCGCGCGCGCCGACGATGTACGCCGCGGCGATCGTCTTGCCGTGGCCCGGCGTCGCGGCGTGCAACGCGCCCAGCCAGAAGCTCGACACGAGGTAGAAGAGCTCGTTCATCGTGCCGGCAGCGAGGCTATCACGAGAAAGTGGGGAGCGTGGCGCGGCAGACTTTCTTTCTGCTGGCCCGCCGGCTTTGTGGTTTCATGGTGCCGTCTCCGACGTATTGATGTCGCCCGGTCGCCGATCGAGGCGGCCTGGCGTCCTGGCCGTGCGGGCTCCCACGACGGAAGGAGGGCGTGATGGTCTCACTCGACATCAACGGCAAACACCAGAACGTCGACGTGCCCGGCGAGACTCCGCTGCTGTGGACGCTGCGGGACGAGCTCGGGCTCACCGGCAGCAAGTTCGGCTGCGGCATGGCGCTCTGCGGCGCCTGCACCGTGCACGTCGACGGACAGGCGGTGCGCTCGTGCATCACGCCGATCTCGGCGGTGGAGAACCGGAAGATCGTGACGATCGAGGCCGTCGGCGGCGATCCCATCGGGAAGGCGCTGCAGGCGGCGTGGGTCGAGCTGGGCGTCCCGCAATGCGGCTACTGTCAGGCCGGCCAGATCATGTCCGCGGCCGCGCTGCTGCGGCGCACGCCGACGCCCACCGACGTCCAGATCGACGAGGCCATGGACGGCAACATCTGCCGCTGCGGCACCTATACCCGCATCCGCGCCGCCATCAAGCAGGCCGCGGCCAAGCAGGGAGGGACGCGATGAGCGCGCCGGTCGTTCGCACGTCGCCTGCCGACGCGCCGTCCGGGAGCGCGGTGGTGCTGGCCAACGTGAGCCGGCGCCGGTTCTTGCAGGGCATGTCGCTCGGCGGCCTCGTGCTGGCGGTCGGCTTCCAGTCGGGCGCGCGCGCCCAGGAGGCCAACAAGTACGGCGCCGACGGGATGCCCAACGGCTGGGTCGACAATCCGCTGGCCTTCGTCTCGATCGCCGAGAATGGTACGGTCACGATCGTCTGCCATCGCTCGGAGATGGGGCAGGGGGTCAGGACCGGCATGCCGATGATCGTGGCCGACGAGCTCGAGGCCGACTGGAGGCGCGTGCGCGTCGCCCAGGCGACCGGTGACGAGAAGAAGTTCGGCAACCAGGACACCGACGGCTCGCGCAGCACCCGCCATTTCTTCGAGCCCATGCGCCGCTGCGGCGCCGCCGCGCGCGCCATGCTGGAGGCCGCGGCCGCCGAGCGCTGGAAGGTGCCGGTGAGCGAGGTGGCCGCCCGGAACCACGAGGTCGTCCACCGCGCCAGCGGGCGCCGCCTCGGATACGGCGCGCTCGCGAAGGCCGCCGCCGGCCAGCCGGTTCCCGCCCGCGCGTCGCTGCGTCTGAAAGATCCGAAAGACTTCCGCTACATCGGCAAGGGGCAGCTGAAGCTGGTCGATGCGGCCGACATCGCCAGCGGCAAGGCGAAGTACGGCATCGACACGCGGCTCGACGGCATGCTCTACGCGGTCGTGGCGCGTCCTCCCGTGCTGGGCGGTAAGGTGGCCAGCGTCGACGACGCCGAGGCGCTCAAGGTGCCGGGCGTGGTGAAGGTCGTCCAGATCGAGCCGAGCCCGCCGCCCGCGTACTTCCATCCCCTCGGCGGCGTCGCGGTGCTGGCCCGTAACACCTGGGCCGCCATCCAGGGCCGCCGCGCGCTCAAGATCACGTGGGACGACGGACCGAACGCCAGCTACGACTCCGTGACCTACAAGGCGGCGCTCGAGGCGTCGGCGCGCAAGCCCGGGAAGGTCGTGCGCAACGACGGCGATTTCGACAAGGCCGCGGCCGGAGCCGCGAAGCGCCATCAGGCCGAATACTATGTGCCGCACCTGGCGCACGCGACGATGGAGCCGCCGGCCGCCACCGCGCGTATCACCGGCGGCAAGTGCGAGGTCTGGGGATGCTTCCAGTCGCCGCAGGCCGCGCGCGATACGGTGGCCAAGCGGCTCGGCATGTCGGCCGACGACGTGACCGTGTACGTGACGCTGCTCGGCGGCGGCTTCGGCCGCAAGTCCAAGCCGGACTTCGGCATCGAGGCGGCCGTGCTCTCGAAGGCGGTCGACGGAAAGCCGGTCAAGGTCACGTGGACGCGTGACGACGACCTGCACAATTCCTACTATCACACGGTGTCGGTCGAGCATCTCGAGGCCGGCGTCGACGCGCAGGGCAAGCCGGTGGCGTGGCTGCACCGGACCGTCGCGCCCACGATCATCTCGACCTTCAACGTCGAGGCGAAGCACGAGGCGCCCCTCGAGCTCGGCATGGGCGTCATCAACGTGCCGTTCGCGATCCCCAACATTCGCATCGAGAACCCGGAGGCCGTCGCCCACACGCGTATCGGCTGGTTCCGGTCGGTCTCGAACATTCCGCATGCGTTCGCGATCCAGTCGTTCGTGGCCGAGCTGGCCGCGGCGGCGGGCCGCGACCCGAAGGACTTCCTGCTCGAGGTGATCGGCCCCGCCCGTCAGGTCAGCCCCGAGACGCTGGGCGACACCTGGAACCACGGCGAGTCGCCCGAGCGGTATCCGGTGGACACCGGGCGACTGCGGCGCGTCGTGGAGACGGTGGCGCGCGAAGCGGGCTGGGGCCGGAAGCTGCCGAAGGGCCACGGGCTCGGCATCGCCGGCCACTACAGCTTCGTGAGCTACATCGCGGCGGTCGTGGAGGTCGCCGTCGACGCCAAAGGGGCGCTGACGATCCCGCGGGTCGACGTCGCGGTGGACTGCGGCGCCACGGTGAACCCGGAGCGCGTTCGGGCACAGATGGAAGGCGCGACCGTCATGGGCGTCGGCGTCGCGACGCTCGGCGAGATCAGCTACAAGGGCGGGCGCGTCGAGCAGAACAACTTCGACTCCTACCAGGTGACCCGTATCAGTGCGGCGCCCAGGACTATCCGTGTCCACATCGTTCCGGGCGGTGACTACGCCAAGCCGATGGGCGGTGTGGGCGAGCCCGGCGTGCCGCCGATTCCGCCCGCGCTTTGCAACGCGATCTTCGTCGCGACGGGCAAGCGAATCCGTCGGCTGCCGATCCGCGATCAGCTGACCGTCTAGCTCCACCACCGGGCACGGGACGCCGCCACCCGGCGCTCCGTGCCCGGTCTCGCACAAGCGCCGATCCTGCCGGGCTTCAGCGTTGACCCTCTCCGGCCGCAAGGCTAGAGTGCGCCGAGAATGAGCACGCCCGATCGCGTCGCCGTCGTCGTGGTCCACGGCATCGCCGATCAGCGTGCGGGACAGACGGTCCGCGAGCTCGCGCGGCTCCTGTGCCACGGCGGGGCCGGCGAGCCGCGCTACGTGCAGGGCGAGATGCACGAGGTCCTGGTGCCGGTGGCCCGGCTCGAGCCCGGCGCCGCGACGCCCGCACCGGCCGGCGGCGGGCAAAAGGCCGAGACGGCGAGACAGCGGCCGGGAACGCCGAGCGGATTCTATCAGGTGCAGCGATCCGCTCCCGTCCCCGCGGCTACGGATCCGAGCGCTCCCGATCTGGGCCTCGCGCTGAACGACTACCTGCTCGGCCGGCTGGAGCTGCCGGAACACGAAGCGCTCTACGAGTCCACGCGCGTCTCGCTGCGCCGGCGCGCGAACGATCGCCCCGTCGATCTCTACGAGCTCTACTGGGCCGATCTCTCGCGGCTTGGCGAGGGCGGATTGCGGGCGCTGTCCGCCTCGTATCAGCTCTTCTTCCACCTCAACACGCTCGCGGCCGACGTCGTCGACCAGGTCTCGCTCAGCGTCCGCGGCGGCGCGGCCTGGAGGCTGCTGCAGCGCCTGCACGCGTGGCTCGCGTGGCTGATGAAGGGGCCGGCGGCGCTCGTGCAGCTGTCGATGCTCCTGCTGATTCCGTTCGGCGCCGCGGCGCTGGTCTCGCCCGACCAGGCGGGGCAGATGCTGGCCGCTCTGTTCGCGGTGTGCGCGATCGTGCTGACCGCGCTGGCCGTGCTCTCCTGGCTGCACGACACATCCCCGCTGGTGCGGTGGGCGAAGCTCCTGGTCCTGCTGGCGGCCGCCCTCGCGTGCATCGTCGCCGTCCTGGTGGCCTTGAATGCCCGGTGGCCCCTCGTCAAGATGCATTTCGGCGCCGGACTGCTGGCGGTCGCGGCGCTCGGCATCTGGCTGGTCGAGCGCTACTCGCGCGTCACCAGCGGCGTTCGCGGCCTCGGCCACGGGCTCGTCGCCGCGACGGTGATCGGGCTCTGCGTCGCCGGCCGCGCCCTGTTGCCGCAGGTCAGCTCACAGTTCGAGTGGAT
>QHSM01000631.1 GCA_003221595.1 Candidatus Rokuibacteriota bacterium
CCTTCACGTCCTCTAACGCGGTCTTCTGTGCCATGGGATGGCCTCTCCTATTCAGAGCGCGAACGGTTCGATGCGCGCCCGGTGATCCCCCGCTACGTGCCCACTATCTTAGTCCGAGACGCTGCTCAAGGTCACGCCGCCCGCCCTGCTCAGCAACCTTCGAGAGCGCTCGCGCTGGCCACGATGATCTTCGTTCCGTCCGCCTTCTCGCAGAAGACCGTGACGTCGGCGCGCGTCTGGCCCCCCTCCACGCGACGGCCCGTGATGATCCCCCGCGTGGTGAAGGGCTCGTTCGGCCACAGGACGTTGGTGAACTTCACGTCCAGGCGGCCGCCCAGGTAGAAGCCACGGCCGAAGTGCCGGGTCAGGAGCTCGGCGACGCATGAGAGTGTCATGCGGCCTCCGATCACCGTGTCTCGGAAGCCGAGCTCTTTCGAGGCGTCCTTGTCGTTGTGATAGTTCCGGCTGCGGAAGAAGAACTCGTCGCACATTTCCGGGGTGAATGTCTTTCGGAGCTCGACCGACAGCGGCTCCCCGGAGGGCTCGCCCTCTTGCCTCGCCCCTTCCTTGCTCGCGGGATCGCGCAGGGTGACCTCGCCGCTGGTCTGCTCCGCCAGGAAGCTCTGGTGATGGATGCTGCGCGCGATCAGGTTCCCGGCCTCGTCTCGCACCCACATCTCCTGCGCGACGACGTCGCGATCGCGCCTCCGGTAGCGATCGGCCACCCGCGCGCTGCAGCGCAGGACCTGTCCGACGCGCGTCGGCGCATGGATCTCCCATTCCTGACGCCGCCACAGGTTGCCGAAGAGGTTGTCGAGGTACCAGCCCTTGAACTGGCTGTCCGCCTGCTGGTAGACGATCACCGGAGCGACCGGCCCGCCAAAGGGCGACGCCGCCGTGTACCAGGGGTTCGGCTCGTCGAGCCCCTTGACGTAGTGCTGGACCATCTCGTCGGTGACGGTCAGCTCGAGTGTGCCGAGATCCTTGCCCGGATACACGTCCGTCGTCATCATGAGCGCGATCCTCCCTCGTCCTGCTTCCCGGCGCTGCGGCCAACGCGGACGGCTGTGTTGGCTCGTCCGCCTGGTGATACCGCAAACGCACGACATCGGCAAGCCTGTCGCGGCAGCGAGAGGCCCGTCGGCTTCCTCCGCGAGGACCGCGGTCGTATGCTGGAGCCATCCCGAGAGGAGGAGATAGGCTTGACGGCGATTGATCGGTTGAACGAGCTCCTCGAGGCAGAGCGGGCCGGGGTGGACACGCTTTCCCGCCTGTTTCCTGAAGCCCGCAGCCCCGAGATGCAGAAGCTCTTCGAGGAGGTCAGAGACGACGAGGCCTGGTCGTGCGCCGGGCTCGTCCGCTCGATCAGGACGCTGGGCGGGACCATCTCTGAGAAGAAGGGAGACTTCGCGGAGAAGGTGATGCGGGAGCCTACCCTCCCGGACCGGCTTCGATTGCTGAACCGGGGGCAGGGATGGGTCGTCAAGCGACTGGACGGTCTTCTCGGCGAAGCTATCCCTGCGTCGGTCCGCGGCTTTCTCGAAGAGATGAAGACGCGCCACCTCACGAACATCGAGGCCTGCGAGCGGCTGGCGGAGTCTCTCAAGGCCGCATGACCGCGGACGAAGTGAAATCCTGGAGGAAAGCCGAGCGCGACCGGCTGATCGCGGCGCGTGAGGGGCTCGACGCGGCGACGCTCGGGCTCTTCCGCCAGCGCATCGATGCCCATCTCTGGCGCTCGTTTCCGGGCCTCACTGCCGCAAGGCTCGCCTTCTGCTGGCCGATCCGGGGGGAATACGACGCGCGCCCCCTCACACACAAGCTGCGAGAGCGCGGCGCGGTGACGGCCCTGCCCGTGGTCGTCGCGCCCCGGCAGCCGCTCGTCTTCCGCGAATGGCACCCCGGCGTGGCCCTTGCCTCGGGCCCTTTCGGCATTCCCTACCCGGTGGATTCCGAGGCAGTCGTTCCCACCGCCGCGCTGTTGCCGATGCTCGGGTGGGACGAAGGCGGCTACCGTCTCGGCTACGGGGCCGGGTTCTTCGATCGAACCCTGGCGAGTCTGACAAAGAAACCCGTTGTCATCGGCGTCAGCTACGAGCTGGCGAAGATGAAGACCATCCGGCCTCAAAGCTGGGATATTCCGATGGACTGGGTTGTGACCGAGCGCGGTACCTACCGGCGCGATCCCGAAGGCCTGGTCTTCCTCGGCGAACCCGTCGCCGGCGAGCCCAGCGCGCTCACCTCTCCCGTCTGCTACGCCGCCGAGGTCGAGCCCCCGCATTTTGGCGGGGGAAAGGAATAATCTCAGCGCCGCCGGAGGTGGGAGGTCGACCGTCGCCAGCTCACCGGCTCGGATCGGTCGACCACGTTCATCGCGGCGAGCTTTTTTTCCCCGTGCGCCACCGCGGTGCCGATGGACGGGAATCGCTCGCGAGACTCGGCGATCGTCTCGCCCGCATAGTTGACGATCCGCCATCGCCAATCGGCATCGTTCGAATTCTTGAACGCCGCCACACGCATAGTGCCCGACTCCTTCCAATAAAGGTGGCCGTGCCTGCGCGCGCTACTGTCGCCCGCGACGTCAGGGCGTCGGCGCGCGCGTCACCATCAACGTTTGACCGCAGACAGAACAGCGCCCGTGTCCGCGGTCCATCGATCCGGCGTCGACGTCGAGCGCATGCTGCACGTCGAGGCGGC
>QHSM01000270.1 GCA_003221595.1 Candidatus Rokuibacteriota bacterium
CGACCTTGATGCCGGGGTACGCGGCCTCGAACAGCTTTCCAATCTTCTCCGCGGTCGGCAGGGCGAGGGACGTGTACCAGACGACCTTGCCTTCCTTCTTCGCGGCCTCGACGCGCGCGTCCTGGGCGAAGGCAGGGGCAGACCCGAGCGCGAGAATCGACACGAGCGTACCCATGAGGCCGATCCATCTTTTCATGACCTTAGTCCTCAAGAGGTGAGTGATTCCATGAGACTGCGGAGGCCCGGCGCCTCGGCCAGCGCGTCGATCGTCCCGATCACGCGCGACGCCTGGTCGTCCGACATGACGAGGCTCGCGTTGCCCCGGAACTTCGACTCGATCTCGCCGCGCGTCATCGGAGAATCGGGACCGCCCCGCGGATGGTCCTGCGACTCCTCGATGACCCGGCCGTCCCGGAGGCGCACCCGGACGTGGCCGACGAACTGACGCGGGTAGTCGATGGTCGGGTCGAGGTCGTAGCGGACCCGCGAGGCGAGCGCCAGCACCGCGGGGTCCTTCACGACGTCGTCCTCGAACTCGGCCAGGCTTGCCCGGCCGCGCGTGAGGATCACCGCGAGCAGATAGGGCAGGCTGAATTTTGCCGCGTACCCGTTCTGGGGCGCGTGCTTCGCAGCGAGCGGCTCCCACAGCCGCGGGACGGGTCCTGCGGCCGTGCGGCACCGGATCTCGACGATGTCCTCGGGGCGCACTCGATGGCCGTCGCGCACGCGCAGGGCGCAGTCCATGTACGGCTGAGCGATCGATCCGCAGGGGTAGGGCTTGAACGTGAGCTGCTCGAGCTCCCATATGTGCCCCAGACTCCCGAGAAGCTCGCCCAGGCGCGTCTCGTCGAAGCCGCCGGCGAAGGCCTGATAGAAGCCGTGCTCGCCCTCGAGGACGGTCTCGGGCCCGGTGAAGCCCGCCCGGGCGAGGAGCGCCGCCACCACGCCCGCATGCGCAGCCCAGCCCGCGTGCAAGCGCTTGGTCCACGAGCCGTCGGCCAGGTACTCGATGATCCCGCTCGCCTGGCTGCCGCAGATCCCGAACGCGCGGACCAGCTCGTCTTCCGTCAGCCCGTATAGCTTGCCGGCCGCGGCAACCGCGCCGAAGGTCCCGGCCAGGGCGGTCGGGTGATAGTGGCGCGCATGGAACTTGCCCGGCACCGCGAGGCCCACGCGACACATCACCTCGACGCCGGCGATGACCGCCTCGAGCGCCGCCCGCCCGCTGGCGCCCGTCGCCTCGCCCGCGGCCAGGCTGGTCGTGACGATGACCGAGCCCGTGTGAACGATGGCGTCCTCGCGCGTGTCGTCGAAGTCGAGCCCGTGGGCGAGCGTGGCGTTTGCGAGCGCCGCGTTGGCCGCGGCCACGCGCATGGAGCTCCCGACCAGGCCGCTTTCAGACGGCCCGCCGAGCCGCTCCGCGGTGGCACGCACCGCGCGGGCGAAGTCATACTTCGAGGCGGCGAGACAGCAGCCGAGCGTGTCGAGCGCGAGGAGGCCGGCCCGCCGTACGACCGGCGCGGGCACGTCCTTCAGCCCGAGATCGGTGACGAAGCGAGCGAGCCGCCTCGCAGCGGAGGGCATCACGCTCTCCCTTCGCCGCGGACCGTCCGGAGCACGTCGAGAATGGCGCCGTGGATATGGCCGTTGCTTGCCACGAGGGCCGGAGCATCCAGATCGAGCGTGCCGCCCGTCAGGTTCGTCACGCGGCCGCCGGCCTCCTCGACCAGGAGGCTGCCGGCGGCGACGTCCCAGGAACCCAGCCGCAGCTCCCAGTAGCCGTCCAGCCGGCCGGTCGCCAGCCACGCGAGGTAGAGAACCGCCGAGCCCATCCGCCGGACCGCGCGGGCCCTCACGCTGAACGCCGCGTACTCGGTGAGGTTGTTGTCCCTCGTCTCGCGGATGTTGTAGGGAAATCCGGTCGCCAGCAGGCTCTCGTCGAGCGTCGTGGCGCTCGAGACGCTGAGCGGTCGGTCGTTGACCGTCGCGCCGCGGCCGCGCTCCGCCACGAACAGCTCGTCGAGATTCGGGTCGAAGACCACACCCAGCTCGACGCGCTTGTCGGTCTCGAGCCCGATCGACACTGCGAAGATCGGAAGACCATGCGCGTAGTTGGTCGTCCCGTCCAGCGGATCGATGATCCAGCGCCGCCCGGACCGTCCGGCGGTGGCACCGCACTCCTCACCCAGCACCGCGTCGTCGGGAAACGCGGCGGTCAGGCGTCCGACGATGAGCTCCTCGGCCCGCGCGTCCATCTCGGTGACGAGGTTCGTCGGGCTTCCTTTGTAGGCGATGTGGCGCGATCCCGGCAGCTCGCTCCTGAGGAGATGCCCGGCGGCGCGCGCGGCGTCGATCGCCACGCGTCGTTCGAGCGATGCCATGCTGGCTCGCAATGTATCATACGTCTCGTGCACGTCGTGGTGATGGGGTCGGGCGGTGTCGGCGGTTACTTCGGCGCGAAGCTTCTGCGCGCGGGCGTCGAGGTCACGATGGTCGCGCGCGGCCCTCACCTCGAGGCGATTCGGCGCGCCGGTCTCACCATCCGCTCCGCGGTCGAGGGAGAATCCATCGTCCGGCCCGCGGCGGTCGAGCGGCTCGAGGGCGTCGCGCGGGCCGACGCGGTCCTCTTCTGCGTGAAGTCGTTCGACACCGACGACGCGGCCGCGCGTCTCTGGTCCATCCTCGGCCCCGACACGCCCGTCCTGTCCCTCCAGAACGGCGTGGACAACGAGGACAAGATCGACGCAGCGCTGGGCTCGGGACGCGCGATGGGCGGCGTCGCGCAGGTTTTTGCGACCATCGAGGCGCCGGGCGTCGTCAAGCACCAGGCAGCCGGGCGCATCATCTTCGGCGAGATGGACGGCCGGATCAGCGAGCGCGCCGAGCGTCTGCGCGACGCGTTCGCGCGCGCGCAGGTGCCCGTCGAGCTGTCCAGGAGCATTCGGCGGGCGCTCTGGGAGAAGTACATCCTGATCTGCGCCGTCGCCGGAACGACCGCCCTCACGCGCGAGACGCTCGGCGTCATCCGCGAGACGCCGCCGACGTGGGACCTGTTCCGCGCGATCGTCGCCGAGGTCACGGCCCTCGCGCGGGCGGCCGGGGTCGACGTGCCGGACGACACCGTCGAGCAGACCATGAAATTCGCGGAGGGCATCGCCCCCGCGAGCAGGGCCTCGCTCGCCCAGGATCTCCTGCAGGGAAGACGGCTCGAGCTCGACGCCCTGCATGGGCACGCGTCGCGCCTGGGCGAGCGGCTCGGCGTGCCGACGCCCGCCGTCTTCGCCGTCTACGCGGCCCTCCTGCCGCACGCGGCGGGGAGGCGGGGCTGACCTCTCCCGCTCGGGCGGCCTGGCGCTACGCCTGGCGCTATCGGGGGCGTTACATCGTCGGCGTCGCGTGCCTCGGCTCCTCGACCCTCGCGTCCCTGACGATCCCGTGGATGGTGAAGCGAACGATCGACGCGCTGCAGGCGGATCCCGCCACCGCGCCGGTGGGCGCCTACGCCGCCCTCATCGTTCTCCTCGCCCTCGTCCACGGCTCGTCCCGGCTCGGCTCCCGCTTCGCGATCACCGGCGCAAGCCAGAAGATCGAGGCAGACCTCCGGAGCGACCTCTACGCGGCGCTGCAGACGTTTCCGCCGCGCTTCTACGGGGCCCACTCGACGGGCGACCTGATGGCTCGCTCCACCAGCGACATCACCGCGGTGCGGTCACTGCTCGGCTTCGGCGCGATCAGCCTCGTCTCCACCGTCTTCGCCTTCGTCGGCGTGCTCGCCGCGATGCTGGCGGTCGATCCGTGGCTGACGCTGTGGGCGCTGGCGCCGTATCCGGCTCTGCTGCTCCTCGCCCGACGGTTCAACCTGAAGGTCAACGACCGCGCGCAGGCGGCCCAGGACCAGCTGAGCGTCCTGTCGGAGCGAGTCCAGGAATATCTGAGCGGCATGGCCGTCGTGCGCGCGTACACGCTCGAGCCCCGGGCGCGCGCGGACTTCGGCCGGGCCAACGCCGAGTATCTGCGTCTGAGTCTCGCGCTCGCGCGAACGGAGGCGGGATTTTCACCGCTCATGGGATTGATCGCCGGCGTCGGCACGCTCGTGGTGATCTGGGCCGGCGGCCGGGCCGTCGTGGACGGGCGGCTGAGCCTCGGCGCGCTCGTCGCGTTCAACGGCTATCTCGCCTACCTCACGTGGCCGACGGTGGCGCTCGGCTGGACGCTCTCGATCGTGCGCCGGGGCCTGACCTCGATGACGCGCCTTGAAGAAATCACCGGGGCGGCGGCTGTCGAAGCCGGAGCCGTTGCAACGGGACTTGTTGTAGCGGGGGCCGTGAGGCCGGCGCTCACCGAGGGTGGCCTGAGAGAGGGGCGACCCGGCTCCGACACGCCCGTTCCTTCCGTCGCGGTCACGCCCGTTGTGCCCGCTGTGGACACGCCCGTTCCGTTCGTTGCGGTCGCGCCCCGTCCGTCCACTGCGTCCACTCCCTCGCGCGCGCCGGGGCTGCGGTTCTCGCATCTCACGTTCGCGTATGAGGGCAGGGCGCCCGCGCTTCACGACGTGAGCTTCGAGGTCGCGCCCGGCGAGACGGTCGCGCTGGTCGGGCCGACCGGAAGCGGCAAGTCCACGCTGGGGCTTCTCCTGGCGCGGCTCTGGGAGCCGCCGGCCGGAACCGTCTTCATCGACGGGCGCGACGTGAAGGAGATTCCGCTGGCGTCGCTTCGCGCGGGGCTCGGCTTCGTACCGCAGGAGGGATTCCTCTTCTCCCGGTCGATCGCCGAGAACATCTCTCTCGGGCGTGACGATGCGCTGAGTGTCCGCGTGCGGGACGCTGCGGACGTCGCCGGCATCGCCGAGGAGATCGACCGGTTCCCGGCCGGCTTCGACTCGGTCGTCGGAGAACGCGGTCTGACCCTCTCCGGTGGGCAGCGCCAGCGCGTGACTCTGGCCCGGGCCCTCGCCGGCGCGCCGCCGATCCTCGTGCTCGACGACGCGTTCGCGTCCGTCGACGCGGCGAAGGAAGAGGAGGTCGCCGCCAATCTCCGGCGCGCCGTGTCCGGTCGCACCGTCCTCTTGATGACCCATCGGCTGCGCGCCGCCTGCACGGCCGACCGGATCATCGTGCTGGACGCCGGACGGGTCGTCGAGAGCGGCCGCCACGAGGCGCTCGTGAGACGGGGCGGGCTCTACGCGCGCCTCTGGCGGATCCAGCAGCTCGAGGAGGAGATCGCGCGTGCCTGAGTCGGCCTACGATCCCGAGGCCGACGAGCGGCTGGGCCGGGCGTTCGACCGACGGCTCGCCGCGCGCCTCGCGGAGGCCGCGCGCCCGCACCGCGGGCTCATCGCCGGCTCGATGCTCATGTTTCCGGTCATCGCCGTCGCCGAGCTCGCCCAGCCGTGGCTGCTCAAGATCGCCATCGACGACCACATCTTGAAGTCGGAGTGGCTCGGCCTCACCTGGGTCGCCGGACTCTATGTCACCGTGCTGGTGGTCCTGTACGTGCTGCGCACCGTCGAGGCGTACCTGATGCAGCTCACGGGGCAGCGGGTGATCCACGATCTCCGCGAGGCGATCTTCGATCACCTGCTGCGCCTGGAGGCGCGGTTCTACGACCGGAACCCGGTGGGCCGCCTCATGACCCGCGTGCTGCACGACGTGGAAGCGGTGAGCGAGGCGTTCACGTCCGGCCTGTTCGCCGTCGTGGCGGACGTGATCACGCTCGTCGGTGTCGTGGCCGTCATGCTCTGGATCGACTGGCGCCTGGCGCTCGTGACGTTCTCCATCATCCCGATTCTCCTGCTGGTGGCCGTGTACTTCCGGCTGAACGCTCGCGACGCCTACCGCGAGGTCCGCCGGCGCCTCGCCCGCCTCAACGCCTTCTTCCAGGAGTCGCTCCAGGGGATGAGGGTCATCCAGCTCTTCGTGCGTGAACGGTACGAGCGAGAGCGGTTCGGCCGTCTCAACGCCGACTATCGGCGGGCGCTGTTCGGATCGACCGTCTGGGAAGCCTCGCTGTACGCCGCGGTGGAGGCGCTGGGCTCGATCGCGCTCGCGCTCTTGCTCTGGTACGGCAGCGGCCGGATCGTGGCCGAGTCGCTCACCTTCGGCGCGCTGGTCGCGTTCATCCAGTACACCAACCGCTTCTTCCTGCCCATCCGCGACCTCGGGGCGAAGTACACGGTGATGCAGTGGGCGATGGCGTCGTCGGAGCGGATCTTCGGTCTGCTGGACCGCACGCCCGAGATCGTCTCGCCGAGCGCGCCGAGCCCGCGGCCCGCGCGCCCGGCGCCGGCGGCGCTCGAGTTCGACTCCGTGTGGTTCGCCTACGAGGGCGATCAGTGGGTGCTGAGCGACTGCTCGTTCAGCGTCATGCCCGGAGAGCGGGTGGCGATCGTCGGGGCGACCGGCGAGGGAAAGACGACCTGCGCGCGGCTGCTGAACCGCTCGTACGACGTGCGGCGCGGTCGGGTCCTCGTGGACGGCGTCGACGTCCGCGAGTGGGACCTGACGAGCCTCCGCCGTCGCATCGGTATCATCGTTCAGGACAGTGTCCTGTTCGCGGGCACCATCGAGGAGAATCTGCGCCTGGGCACCGACGGCGCCGTGTCGGCGGCGGACCTCTCGCGGGCTCTCGAGGCAGCCCGCGCCGGCTTCGTCGCGGGCCTGCCGAAGGGGCTCGGCGAGCTCCTGGGCGAGCGCGGCGCCAACGTTTCTCACGGGCAGCGTCAGCTTCTGGCCATCGCCCGGGCCCTCGTGTACAATCCGGCCGTTCTCATCCTGGACGAAGCGATGTCGAGCGTCGACCCGGAATCCGAAGCGCTCATCCGACAGGCGATGGCGGGACTCCTCGCAGGCCGCACCAGCATCACGATCGCGCACCGTCTCTCGACGGTGCACGCCGCCGACCGGATCCTCGTGCTTCACCACGGGCGCATCCACGAAGAGGGCGCGCACGCCGATCTCGTGCGGCGCGGCGGTCTCTACGCGAGGCTTTACGAGCTGCAGACGGGCGCCGCGCCGGCGTGACGTTTCGTGCAGCCGTCCTCGAGCTCGTGCGACGAATTCCCCGGGGGCGTGTTGCCACCTACGGCCAGCTCGCGGCGATGCTCCGCCGCCCGCGCTCGGCCCGGCAGGTCGGCCAGGCCCTCCGCGGCGCGGACGACGGTGTTCCCTGGCATCGGGTCGTCAACGCGCAGGGGAGCATCAGCCGCCGCTCCCGGACGGCGAGCATGATGACGCAGCGGATCCGGCTCGAGCAGGAGGGCGTCGTCTTCCGTCGGGGCCGCGTCGTGCTCGCCCGCTTCCGATGGCAGGGCGTGGCCGCGCGGCGCCCGCGCGACTTCGCGGTCCGGCAGATCGGCTGAGCCTGAACTTCTTCCGCCACGACGGCGTGTTCGGAGGCAAACGATGAGACTCGACGGCAGGGTCGCGGTGATCACCGGCGCGGGCTCGGGCATCGGCGCCGCCTCGGCACTGGCCATGGCGCGGGAAGGCGCGCGCGTGGCCGTCGTGGACCTGAACGAGGCGGGCGCGAAGTCGACGGTGGAGCAGATCGAGAAGGCGGGCGGCCGGGCTCTGGCCATGCGTGCCGACGTGACGCGGGCGGCCGACAACCAGATGATCGTCGAGCGCGCGCTCGCCGCGTGGGGGACTCTCGACATCTTCTTTGCCAACGCCGGCGTTCCCCAGTCGCCCGAGGACGTGGAGCAGGTGGACGAGGCCATCTTCGATCGCATCATGGCGGTGAACGTCAAGGGCGTCTGGCTCGGCGCCAAGTACGCGCTGCCGGTGATGAAGAAGCAGCGACGGGGCGTGTTCCTGATCACCGCGTCGACCGCCGCGATCAGGCCTCGCCCGGGCATGCAGGCCTACGCGGCGTCGAAGGGAGCCGTGGTGACCTTGACCAAGAGTCTGGCGCTCGAGGCCGCGGGCCACGGCGTCCGGGTCGTCTCGATCGCTCCGGTCGCCACCGAGACACCGATGCTCCCGGCGTTCATGGGCAAGAAGTCGGTGGACGCGGAGGGCCTCGCGCGGTTCGAGGCCACGGTGCCGCTTGGACGCCTGAATCAGCCTGACGACCTGGCACGCACCGCCGTGTTCCTGGCCTCGGACGACGCGGCCATGATCACCGGCACCTGCGTCGAAGTCGACGGAGGCCGATGCATCTGGCGTTTCTCGCTACGCGGGTGGCGCGAGGGGCCGTCGAGCGGGTGCGGTCGAGCTTCCGTGATTCACGATGATTCGTGCGTGGAACGGGCACCGAGGATCGGCATATGAAGGTTGTGCCGCTGGCGGCGGAGTCGCTCGGGGTGCGGTCGATGGCGACGTACGTCGAGGTCGGGCGGACCGGGATCCTCATCGACCCCGGTGCCACGCTGGCGCCCTCACGGTTCGGGCTGCCGCCGGCGGAGGACGAGTGGGAAGCGCTGCGACGCGCGAACGATCGGATCTCGGCGTATGCGGCGCGGTCCAGCTTCGTCTTCGTGAGCCACTATCACGAAGATCACTTCCGCTCGGACCCCGCGTCGTACGCCGGGCGGCGCGTGCTCCTGAAGGACCCGCGGCGCATGATCGCCGGGCGGCAGGCCCAGCGGGCCGACGCGCTCTGGAAGGCGCTCGAGGGCCAGGCGCGGGTCGAGAGCGCGGACGGACTCCAGCGTCGCGAAGCCGACCTCGAGCTCTACGTCTCGTCGCCGTTGCCGCACGGGCTCGACGGGACGCCCTTCGGGTCGGTCGTCGTGCTCACGATCGTCGATCCGGCCGAGCGCGAGCGCTTCGTGTTCGCCTCGGACCTCCAGGGTCCGGCGTCCCCCGTCGCGGCGGCGTACCTCGTGCAGCAGCGGCCGACGCTGCTCTATGTCTCCGGGCCGGTGTCCTATCTCGAGCGCGAGGTCGGGCGCGACGCGATCGAGCGCGCCATCGACCAGCTCGCGCGGGTCCTCGACGCGACCGGGTGTCGGGTGATCATGGACCATCACGCGCTCCGCGATCCGAGGTCCGCCGAGCGGTTCGCGCGGCTCTGGGAAACGGGCCGCGTCGTCACCGCGGCCGCCTTCCTGGGTCTCGCGGACGCGCCCCTCGAGAGCCGGCGCAGCCGCGCGTGGGCGGCGACGCGCAAGCCGCCGGCGCGGGCGGGGAAGCCGCGTGTTAAGATCGAGGGCCGCGACGCGCGGAATCTCGCACAAGGGGGATTCAGGGAGTGAGCGACAACAGGACCCTCAATGTCGGCGATCCCGCGCCGGATTTCACGCTCCGCACCGTCGGGCTCAGGGAAGTCGGTCTGAAAGAGTTCCGCGGAAAGAACGTGGTCATCCTCTTCTATCCGCTCGACTGGACACCAGGCTGAAGCACGTGCATGCCCGCCTTCGACAAGCGCATTCGCGACTTTCAGGCGGCGAATACCCAGGTGCTGGGTATCAGCACTGACAGCCCGTTCAGCCACGACAACTGGGCCAGGTCCGTCGGGATCAGCAACTACCCGCTGCTCTCGGACATTCACCGCACCGTCTCGAAGGACTACGGCGTCTACTGGCCCGACTGGAACGCCAACAGCCGGGCGACGTTCATCGTGGACAAGCAGGGCACGATCGGGTTCATCGAGCGGTACGGCAAGGGCGAGCTCCCGGAGCCCGACAAGATCCTCGCCGAGGTCAAGAAGCTCGCCTAGGAAGCGCCGCTCCGGGCGAGCGGCCTGCGCGTAGTGAGGGCGACGCCCGCCAGCACCAGCAACGTCCCGACGACCTGCCAGATCCGTGATGCGCTCCCCCAGGAGGAGCGGGGCCAGCACGATCCCCACGATCGGCTGAAGGTTCGTGAAGATCGCGGCCTGGCTCGGCCCCACCACGAGGACCGCCTCGTACCACCAGATGTGTGCGACCGCACCCAGCAAGCCCTGGAAGAGGACGACCGCCCACGCAGCGAGCGAGCCGACGCGAGCACGCGCTTGCCGTACACCGTGTACACGGCCCAGCTGCAGAGCGACGCGAGCGTGATGAAGTCGCCGGCGTGGAGGTCGGCGGTCTGGAGGCCGCCGAGACGGCCCCGCGTGCTGACCAGGAGCACGCCGAGGACCGAGGCGGCCACGCCGAGCCACTGCGCGCGATGGAGCCGCTCGCCGAGATAGAGGCGGGCGATCAGCGCAACCGTGATGGGCGTCGCCGCCTGGAGGATGACCGCGTTGCCGGCGGTCGTGTAGTAGATCGCCAGATACGTGAACTGCATCGAGCCCCAGATGCCGGCCGCGCCGAGGATCAGGAAAGCCTTGACGGCGCCCGGCCCGAGCCCGCGGATCGTGTCGCTCGGCGAGCGGGCCAGCAGCACGAGCAGGAAGCAGGCCGCCACCGTGCAGCGGACCGCGGCGAGGAAGAACGGGGGAAAGTCGGCGAGCGCGAGCTTGGTGGTGGCCGGAAAGCTCCCCCACAGCGCCACGATCGCGAGAAGCGCCAGGTAGGCGCGAGTTTGACTCGCTCCGGACACCTGCCTATGATAGCCCGCGCGTCATGGCCGACTACGTCCTCGAGTCGCGCGTGTGGCTCGCCCGGACGCGCGCCGAGGTGTTCGCGTTCTTCGCCGAGTCGTCGCATCTGCTCCTGATCACT